>DASQUN010000570.1:0-4486 GCA_035641275.1 Candidatus Udaeobacter sp.
TAACCGGGCGCGTTCCCCTTCTTCGAGACAATGAGCGCCCATTCTCCATCTTTTCCCACGACCTGCACCTTAGAATTCTGCTTAATCTCGCCAATGGTTCGAAACTGCGTGCCAGGGCCCGTCCGGACTTTTGTATTCTCCACGGTGACGTAGGGGCGAATCTGTTCATTGAGGTCCGGAAGCTCCTGCGGTTTCGAGGCCGATTCCTTGCGCTCACATGCGGATAGGGCTAGCAGCACGGTCAGCATCAAGATGAAGCGATATGGTTCTCTCACCTGAATCATCATCCCTCCTGTTATCGACCCGGGAGATTATAACACGCTTCAGAGATTTGTGCTTATGACTTAGAGAACCGTCGATGAAACACCCGCTAAGCCGTGATGCTTTTAAGGACGATCCTAATGGATTTCTTTCCACACTTTGGCCAGGCTCTCGCCATAGACGCTTAAATCCCACTCACAAAAGTAGCCGAAAGGAGTGGTCCGGACTCGATAATCGGTATCTCCTAAGCGTTGCGCCAGAAGCATAATGAACGATTTCGCAAAAGAAGGAGAGGCGGTCTCGCCCCCGAGGTGAGTGAACGAGTGGATGACGATATTTTTGACCGCTCTCTTGTTCGCGAGCCACTTGATGTGTTTTAGGCTTTGCCGCAGCACTGAATCTCTTTTCGTTTCGTCTTCATCCGATCGCTCGGCGTGGAGGAAGACGACCACTACATCCGCGACTTCCTCTTCCACATCCTGATCGGGCACCTCGGGGAGCGTCTTGGAATGGGTTTTCCAACGGAAGCGCTTTGCTTGAAAGCAGAGAAGCTTCATGCGGATGTCAGTAGCAGTCGAGGAAATTTTTGAGAAGCCTTTTCCCCTCTTTGGTAAGGATTGACTCGGGATGAAACTGTACCCCTTCCAGGGGAAAGCTCTTGTGCCGCACGCCCATAATGACGTCGTCGGACGTTCGTGCGCTGATGATCAAATCGGCCGGAACATGGTTCGGATCGATCACCAAGGAGTGGTAGCGCATCCCGGCGAAGGGATTCTCAAGCGAACGAAAGATCGTCTCTGAGTCGTGCGTTATATTCGATACTTTGCCGTGCATAATCGACGGCGCACGAACGATCTTGCCGCCAAAGGTCGCGCCGATACATTGATGGCCCAAGCAAACGCCCAGGATCGGCGTTGTTTCAGCAAAACGGCCAACGACGTCGCACGAAATGCCCGCTTCTTTAGGAGTGCAAGGACCGGGTGAGATGACGATCTTCTCAGGGTTCAACGCCCGGATTCCTTCTAGTGTGATCTTATTGTTCCGAACAACCTTCACGTCAGCGCCCAGCTCGCCTAAATAATGGTATAGGTTGTAGGTAAAGGAATCGTAGTTGTCGATCAGAAGGATCATCGCTTGCCCCACTGTTCGGCGAGTTCGATCGCCTTGAGCATCGCGCGCGCTTTATTTAGCGTTTCCTGGTACTCCGTCTCGGGATCGGAATCAGCCACGATCCCGGCTCCGGCGTTGATGAACACTCTTTTGCCTTTCATCACTATCGTGCGAATGACGATGCACGTATCCAGGTTTCCGTTATAGCCGAAGTATCCAATCGCTCCAGCATAAAGGCCGCGCTTTTCCGGCTCCAATTCGCTGATGATTTGCATGGCGCGGATTTTCGGCGCGCCTGAAACCGTCCCCGCCGGGAAAGCGGATACGAACAGATCGAAGGGAGTCTTGTCGGAGGCGAGCTGTCCACGGACGTTGGAGACGATGTGGATGACGTGGGAGTAACGCTCAATCGCCATCAGCTCGTTGACCTCTACCGTTCCGACTCGCGCAACGCGCCCGACGTCATTGCGTCCCAAATCGACTAACATAATGTGCTCGGCCCGCTCCTTGGGATCGCCGAGCAAGTCGGCTTCCAGTGCTTTTTCTTCTTCGGCGGTGCCGCCACGCCTGCGGGTCCCGGCGATGGGACGGAGTTCGATCGTGTCACCGGTGAGGCGGACCATCGTCTCAGGCGAGGAACCGATGATCCGCAGATCCTCCAATTCGAGATAGAACATATAGGGCGAGGGGTTGATGAAACGGAGCGCGCGATAAATTTCGAACGGGTCCGTTGCTGTCTCTGTCTCGAGACGTTGGCAAAGCACGGCTTGAATGATGTCTCCAGCCTTGATGTATTCCTTGGCCTTGGTTACGGCTTTTTGGAATTTATCTCGTGTCAAGTTGGAGCGAAATTTTCTGTTGCCCTTCCCTTCGCTCACGTCTCTTGGTTCGATTCCGCGCGGCTTTTTTTGCAAAGAGGAGATGACCTTTTGGATCCGGTTTGTCGCCTGGCTATAGGCTCTGTGAAGATCGGTTCCCTGTTCCAGTCTGACGTTATCAATCACCTTAATCGTGTGCTTCAAATTATCGAAAGCAATCACCGTTTGCACGAATACGAAAAAGATCTCGGGCATGCCCAAGGGATCTTTCTTATGGTTTGTAATCTGGTGAAAGTGCTCGACCGCGTCATAAGCCACGTAACCCAGAGCGCCGCCGACAAACGGCGGGAGGCCCGGCACAGTCACGGTGCGATAGCTACCTAAAAGCTCTGCCAGTAAGTCCAATGGCGCATCAGAAACGACGGTTTCCACTTTGCCATTTTCGACTATTTCGACTTTAGTTCCGCGCGCCTTGAAGATGCGATGAGGACGCGTGCCCAAGAACGAGTAACGAGCCCAGCGCTCGCTACCTTCCACGCTTTCGAGCAAGAACGAATAGCGGTCACGTTCCAGGCGCCTAAAAAAGGACAGCGGTGTTTCCAGGTCCATCAGCAGCTCTTGGTACACGGGTATCAAATTGCCCCGCTTGGCGAGCTGGCTGAATTCTTTGAATGCCGGTTGAATCATTTCATCACAAACAAAAAGGGCCATAAGTTTACCACCTATGGCCCCTCCTCAGTTATTCAAGCTGTATGACTGGAATCAGCCACGGTACGGACGCTGTGTCAGGTGCCAGCGCCACCAACCAAGGGCCAGGTAAGAAACTTCCAGCCGGCTATTCATGGGCCCAATATTGCCCCATCCGCTCATGACAATCAAGTAACAACAAATCAATCGTCTTACCCGGCGGGCGGACGGACAGGCATATCAAAAGGACTAGATTTGGTGAAATAACAGCAAGTTCAGACTGGAATATTAAGTAAAGATTCGATTCAAGACAATTCAAAAGTGCGCCGCCGGTTGATTTTTCATTGGGTCACGGGCGGTGACAACGGGAGGCTGACAAGTTGAAGTGCCTTGCCTATGGGCATTCTCTTCACACTAATTGACAACCATTGTCCCCTAGGATAGGTTAAAACGCTTTTTTGGAATGGCACCTTTTCGTGCCGAAAATGGCTGAAAAAAATTGTTTTCACACCTGGGAGGAAACATGGTCCGACGCGAAAAATCCAACTACGTAATTCAGTCCGTTTCCCACGCTCTCGACGTATTAGAACAATTCAACGGCGGCGTTGATGAGACAGGAGTGACTGAACTCAGCAAGCGGTTAAAATTGCATAAGAACAACGTCTTTCGCCTGCTGGCTACCCTCGAAGCGCGCGGTTACATCGAGCAGAACAAAGTTACAGAAAATTACCGGCTCGGTTTAAGGTGTTTACAACTGGGTCAGACCTTCATCCAACAGATGGGATTACTGTTGCAATCCAAAGCCACTCTCGAAGAATTAGCTCGGTCCACGAAAGAAAGTGCGTTCGTTGCAATGCGCAAGGAAAGCGGCATTATTCCCTTGGATTTTGTGGAGCCGGCGCGTGCGATTCGAGTGGTTTCATTCCTCGGCACGGCATTGCCTGCGCATTGCACCGCGGCCGGTAAGGTCTATCTGGTGTTTGAGCCAGAAGGCGGCCTGAGCCAAAGCTTGCCGGAACGATTGGAACGCTACACAGACAAGACGATCGTTGACCGCAAAGTCCTGCTCGAACAAATGAAGGAAATCGGCGAGACCGGTTACGCCGTAGAGGTAGGCGAGTTCACCGAAGAGGTCACCTCTGTGGCGGTGCCGATTCGTGATTACACGCGAACGCTTGTCGGGGCGCTGGCGGTGGTAGGTCCCGGCCATCGGCTCAGTGTCGAGTCCATCACAAATCATATTGCTCCCGCGGTTACTCAGGCTGGAAGCGAGCTGTCCAAACGCTTAGGATACTCCGCGTAAATGCCTTCGTTTTGCCGCGTCGTTTTGATGCCATCATCTTCGCGGTGAGCTTTTGCGTAACGGGTCTCGCAATGAGAACGTTGATTCAGGCCCGCCGTTTGTTTTGACAGAACAATTCCTGCAAAGATAAATGAGGGCGATAAACAGCGGTCGATGAGGTCGGTATGCTCACAACGGTAGAAAAAATCCTTTTTGTGCTGCTCGCGCTGGGCTCTCTCTATTACGGGGGAAAACGATTCTACGACGTTTACAGGACGATCGCCCGCGGCAAGGCCGATCCTCGCTTCGACAATCTAGCCGGAAGAAT
>DASQUN010000571.1:0-3200 GCA_035641275.1 Candidatus Udaeobacter sp.
CATGCCGATCATTAATCGGTTGTGGTCTTTCGACCATCCGCAGGTATTCGAAGAAGGCATGACCATCGCTGTCGAGTCCCGGGAAGGCGAAGCGCGGGTTGGTGGCGCAAGGCTGGAAAACATGCTGGTCGTGACCAAGAACGGCGCGGAGATCATGGACTATTTTCCGCGGGACGAGATCTTCGTGGCGCCGCGATGAGCGGTTTAGTTACGAAATACTAATTTTCGAAAACTGTGTGATCTTGAATTTAGGCGCGGCTCCTCCGGGCAAAATGGTAAATTGATGCAGCGTAAATTCATGCTCATAATCGCTTCGGGCGATTAGTCCATCCTCGGGAATGATTACGTCATAGCCAAATGGCCTAACCGCCGCCGTGGCCGTGTACATCACCGCCTGGTTGCTCGAAGCTCCCGCAATAATCAACGTTTTCATCCCCCTTTGCTGCAGCATGGGCTGGAGATCACCGCCGTAAAACTTGTCGAAGGCTGCCGGGAAGAGCACGGGTTCGTCGGGCTGTTGATTGAATGCATGTGGCATGCGTGCGAGAGGTGTTCCTTTGTAGCGGTCCGCGGCGGTGTAGACGATGAGCATCTTCTTCTCCCTGGCTCGCGCCAAGAATTTCGCCACCGGTTCGATCAGCTGGTGGCAGCGCTCGTTCGGATCTTCACATCGGGCGTTCAGATCCAGAACTAAAAATGCCGTAGACTTAGAGTCCACGCTAACATCGACGATTTGCGGCTTATTCGGCATGGGCTTTCTCCTTCGTCATACAATATCTCCCCGCTCCGGTTACGTTAAAATGGTCTCTCGCATATCGCCTTATGGTGATTGTTGTCAAGGTTGCAACACGCCGTTGAAAAAAGCTCGCTGTTCACCCTTCGACATGGCTCAAGGCGAACGGTCCAAGCGACCAATCACTGGCTGTTGCGGTCTATGCTGAGCGGCCGTCGAAGCATGCAAATTGCCTTTCACTAGTCTCTCTATAATCCAGTTGTCAACGAATTGCGTTTGGCCTATATTGCCGTGGACTTTCTCGGCCGGTCCCATGATCATTCTTTGGCTTTTGATGCTCTCGATCTTTATTTCCCGCGCCGATGTTCACGGGCAGACATCCGTCAAAAAAGTCAGGATGGGCATCCAATCGACGAACATCGGCTTTCTGCCTTTTCATGTTGCGTATCACAAGGGGTTTTACCGTGAACAGGGGATCGACCTCGAAACGATCTTTATGTCCACTCAGGCGGTCAACGCTGCATTCGTGCGCGGTGATATCGACTACAGCGCGGCCGTAAACGGCATCATCCAAACCATCGTGCGCGGGAACCCAGCCAAAATCCTAGCGTGTGCCGTGGATCGTCCGCTTCAGTCTCTAATCGCGCGAAAGGAAATCCGCGGGCCGCAGGATCTCAGAGGAAAAAGGATCGGCGGCAGCACTCCGGGTGGAACGGCGACCTTGATGGCGGACACGGGGCTCAAGCACCTTGGCCTTGAGCCCGGCCGCGATGTCACCGTGGTTCCTCTAAGAGGAAACCGATTGACCGCGCTGGAATCCGGAGCCGTGGAGGCTGCTCTCCTCGGAGTGCCGGAAAACATCATCGCTCTGGACAAAGGCTATAACGAGATCCTCTTTATCGGAGATATTGTCAATTTTCCTCAGAACGGCTTCGGCGCCTCAGCAAGAAAAATCCAGGAGAGCCCGGACGAGGTCTACGGCATGGTCAGAGCAACGCTTCTGGGATCGCTTTTCAGCCTGGACTCGCGCAACCGCGAAGAAGTGCTCAACATCATCGTGAAGCAGTGGAAGCTGAGCGACCGGAGACTCGCAAGCGAGATGCTCCGGCAGCTGAGCCGTGGCGTGGCCCGCGACATGGCAGCCAAGCCTGAAGGGATGCAGCTGATGATCGACATGGTGCGACAAGATTCGAAAGTCTCTCAGCCCTTCACTGTGTCCCAGATTGTCGACTACAGTTTCCTTGAAAAGGCCCGCCAGGACCTGAATGTAAGCAGGCAGTAGGTTCGGAAATTTTCCCTCGATGTAGGAATATTCATTATCATTTGCGATCATCCTTGGCGATGAAAGCTGGACCAAAGGGCGAGGCTGCAGGCCATAAGCGTAGAACCATAGTTGAAGTGCCAGGCCCGGAACCTTGGAATAAGTAGCGAATGGGGTTGGCGAGGCTGGCCATTGAGGCAGAGGCTTATCGGTTGCGGCCGGCGGCCCTTGCCCTGAGGTCCACTTTCGGGGAATCAGCGGAGAGCCGATGCGCTTCTACATGAACATACTGACGACTTACTTTCCGGATCGCGATCCGCCCTATGATATCTACTATCAGCAGATTCTGGAGCAGATCGAGCTGGCGGAAGCGTTGGGCTGGGAATGTTTCATGTTCAACGAGCATCACTTCCTGGGTTACGGAGGACTGATTGCCAACCCGGCGGTGATGCTCGCCGCGGCCGCGGCGCGCACGTCGCGCATTCGTCTGGGCACCTGCATCGCCATAACGCCGCTGCGTCATCCGCTGCAGTCCGCCGAGGACTACGCTATGGTCGATACGATCTCCGGTGGCCGGTTGGAGTTTGGGATCGGTTCAGGCAACACAGAGCTCGATTACCGGGTTTTTGCAATTCCGCGCGAAGAAAGCCGGCGGCGGATGGAAGAAGCGGACGAGGTGATAGTTAAAGCATGGACCAAGGACCGGATTAGCCACGAGGGGAAGTTCTGGAAATTCGAGGAGATCACGCTTTATCCGCGGCCCTCGCAGCAACCGCATCCGCCGATGTGGGTGGCCGGGACTTCCGCGGAAACTCTCGGATGGGCAGGACGCCGGGGCTACGACATCATGACCGTCGGCCATCCGCATCCGCCGGACAAGGTGCGGCTCGGGGTTGAGGCGTGGCGCGCAGGATTAAGAGCATCAGGCATCGACCCGGAGACGAAACGCTGCCAGTTTCACATCCGTACGTACGTAGACGGGAACGCCCAGCGAGCGCACGAGGTCGCTGCCGAGGCGATCACGCGCTATGACGAGATCTCCAGAATCGGGCGAAAGAGTGTGACAGAGTCGCAGACAATTATGACTGGGAAGGGATGCTGGCGAGCGGAAGAAACATGTATGGCAACCCGGACCAATGCATCCAGATCATTCACAATTCCATGAAGCACTACAGCTTCAACATTCTGACCACGACGTTTAACTTC
>DASQUN010000572.1:0-2854 GCA_035641275.1 Candidatus Udaeobacter sp.
TCGGTGGGATGAGGCCGGTCGTTCAGAAAGTACGGGAAATGATCGAGTTGCCGCTAAAGCATCCCGAGATTTTCGAGCGGCTCGGCATCGAACCGCCGAAGGGGGTCCTTCTTTATGGACCGCCGGGTACGGGTAAGACGCTGCTTGCTAGAGCGGTCGCCCACGAGTCGGAGGCTTGGTTCACTGCCATCAACGGTCCCGAGATTATGGGCAAGTTCTACGGCGAATCGGAAGAACGCCTGCGTCAGGTCTTCTCCGAGGCGGAGAAAAATGCTCCAGCAGTTATCTTCATCGACGAGCTCGATTCGATTGCCCCCAAGCGTGCTGAAGTGACCGGTGAAGTGGAGCGACGCATTGTCGCGCAACTGCTGACGCTCATGGATGGTCTCAAAGCCCGCCGCAACGTCGTCGTCATTGGCGCAACGAACCGAGTGGGCGCCATTGATGAGGCGCTGCGCCGCCCGGGTCGGTTCGACCGGGAAATTGAAGTTCGCATCCCGGACCAGCAGGGCCGGCTTGAAATATTGCAGATTCACACGCGCGGAATGCCGTTGGGAAAGGAAGTTGAGCTGGAGAAAATTGCCGCGAACACGCATGGCTTTACCGGCTCCGATATCGCGGCACTGGCTAGAGAAGCTGCCTTGGCAACCCTTCGGAGGGTACTGCCAACTTTGGATCTCGAAGACAGAGCCATTCCCGCTGAGAAACTGGAAAAGCTCACAGTTGATCGCGCCGATTTCGACGAGGCCCTGAAGGAGGTGCAGCCGTCGGCGTTGCGCGAAATCGTCGTGGAGATTCCCAATGTCCGTTGGGAGGACGTCGGTGGCCTCGAACAGGTAAAGCAGCTGCTCCGAGAAATGGTGGAATTGCCGCTCGAACGTCCGGAGGCTTTTGGCCGACTGGGCGTCAGATCGCCCAAAGGCGTGCTTCTCTATGGACCTCCGGGAACCGGAAAGACGATGATTGCGAAGGCCGTCGCTACCGAGGCGGGCGCTAATTTTCTAACCGCCAAAGGTAGCACCATGTTATCCAAGTGGTACGGGGAATCGGAGAAAAAGATAGCTGAGTTCTTCCAACGGGCGAGACAGGTGACCCCGGCGGTGATCTTTTTCGATGAGTTGGATTCGCTCGCACCTATGCGTGGCGGATCTATGGGAGAACCGCAGGTCACCGAGCGGGTTGTCAACCAGCTCTTAGCGGAGATGGATGGAATGGAGGAGTTGAAAGGTGTCGTCGTGCTTGGCGCTACCAACCGGCCGGATATGATCGATCCGGCGCTGCTCCGTCCGGGACGGTTCGATGAGATTGTCTACGTTCCTATCCCCGACAAGAACGGAAGGCTGGAAATCTTTCGCGCGCATACACGAAAGATGGCGCTGGACCGCGACGTGGATTTGGAAAAGCTTGTTGACATTACCGAGCGTTTTACCGGCGCTGACATCGCCGGCGTCTGTATGAAGGCGGGACTTTTTGCTTTGAGAGACAATCCCGAGGCGAAAAGTGTCACGATGGAGCACTTCTTTCGCGCTGTAAAGGAGGAGATCCCATCGGTGACCGAGGAGATGATCAGAGAATACGAAAAACTCGCGCGTAAGGTAAAGCAAGAATCGGTGCGGATCGGCTTTTTAAGGTCAACGGAGCGATAATCCCCCGCAACGGTATTGTACGCGTGGTATCAGCCTCATTTTGGGAAACAGCTTTTGTCCCACGCCGAAAGCTCCCGAACGCTCGCGTGCGGTTGGAACTTGGGCGGACTTGTCGCTAATTCCGCAGCGCATGCACGGAGCATCTCTTCGGTGGCGTCTTGTTACCGACGTCGTTTGCGAATAGATTTCGCAGCGGGACCGGGTTTGGACTCTTCCGGATTTTCGGCAGCCGAGTGATCTAATTTCGCCGTCACGTTATCTTTGATCCATTTAGGGTCCCACCACTCTTTCGGCAGCACAGGTATGCCTTGAAGAAGGGTAGCGAAGTGTAAATGGTCGCCAACCGCTAGTCCTGTTTCACCGGTTTTGCCGATGGCCTGTTGCGGCTTGACCTGATCGCCCTCTTTGACATCAATCGAACTCAAGTGGCCGTAAAGGGTAGACAGTCCGAGGCCATGGTCGATGATGATGGTGTTGCCATAGATCCCCAAGTCTCCGACGAAACTCACAACTCCACTGTTGGCCGCTTCCACGGCATATCTCTTGGTTACAGAAAGATCGAATCCGAGGTGATAAGCGGTATCGATGGCTTGATCCCGATAAATATAGGTCCTTGCGTCCGCGAAATTGGCTTCGACTTTCGAATTGGAGAGCTGGCTGAAGGGACCGCTCCACAGCATCGTGTTGGCAGTTTTTTGGCCGACCGCGCGGATCTTCTCTTCGTTTTCCTTCCGCAGCCCGTGATTGACTTTGACGAAAATATCTTTCGGGCTTGCCTGACGGGCGGCGACGTCAGTCAGCAGAGGGGCAACTTTATTTTGAATGAATTCGTCGGAGATCGGAATGGAACTCTTTTTGTACTTAACGTCCTTTAGCGTATACGATAGTTTCATCTGCCTGGCGTTGCCTGCTTTATCTGCGGCGACCAAAACAGCTTTTTCCTCTTCAGGCACATTGTAGGGATGGGCAAAAAAAGCGATGTACGTATTCGGATCCTTCGTTTGTCCTTTGTAGCCGGGGAAGAAATAGTCCCCAATCTTGACGCCACTATTCACCGCATCAGCCGACGGTTTGTAAACAATAAGAGCGCATCCACCGAAGTTGATGTACGGGTCATCGGAGATGAGTTCGATGGTCGGCGGAGTAATATCGATCGTGACGTTCTTTTGAACGACTCCTTCATTGCCTCTAAAAAAGCTCCACAAGGA
>DASQUN010000573.1:0-6611 GCA_035641275.1 Candidatus Udaeobacter sp.
CATCTAATCTTCTCGCGTTACACAGTTGCTCTTCTCGCGTTACACAGTTGCACAACCGCGGCCCATCGGAGCGTACGTAGCCTCTGAAATACCAAAGCAATCCAGCTTGGCATACCGCCTGCACTTTCTAAACAAATACCGTTCATTCTGAGCTATGCCACTCAGGCTGGATAGTACCTAGAGAAGGGTATGGCTTGCCGTCTATGTCCCGTGCTTGCTCCGGATGCTTTCGATGAAAAAAAGCGCTTACAAAAAAGTCCGTGTCTTCTCGCTGAAGCCTCACTGCGTCCTCAAGATTGGCTGGCTCGTGATTACAGCAGTGCTGGTCCAAAGTTGTACCGACCAACCACAAAGCAAAACGAGACCTTCGCCTAGCCCGGTTCCGGTTCGCGTCGCGACTGCCGTCCAAAAGTCCGTGCCGCGCGAGATCCGGGCGATCGGCAACGTACAGGCTTCATCTGTTGTCACCGTAAAACCCCAGGTTACTGGCCGACTCGCCGAGGTTCATTTTGAGGAGGGGGACAACGTCAAGGCCGGCACCTTGCTATTCAAAATTGATTCCCGACCTTTTCAGGCGCGCCTGCGCCAAGCCCAAGCGACCCTTGCACATGACCAGGCTCAGTTGAGAGATGCGAGGCGGAATGCCGAGCGGTATGCTCAACTCATAAAAGAAGAATTTGTCGCGCAAGCAGAGTACGAGCAGGCGCGCACTAAAGCCGCAGCTCTGGCCGCAACTGTCGCTGCGGACCAAGCAGTTGTGGAGCAAGCCCGTATCGAACTTCAGCACACTTCTGTACGGGCACCGATCTCGGGGCGCACCGGCAACCTGTTAGTGAACGCGGGAAACGTCGTCAAGGCAGACGAGACACCTCTGGTGACGATCTACCAGCTGGAGCCGGTCTATGTCAGCTTTTCCGTTCCGGAAGAGGAGCTTTGGGAGGTTCGGCGCCGCAAAGCAGCAAGCAAGTTAATCGTCAGGGCTGTATCTAGCGATCAGAGCCGAACCGCATTTGGCCAGCTTTCTTTTATCGACAATAAGGTCGATCCCGAAACAGGAACAGTCCAGCACAAAGCGACCTTTCCTAATAATGAAAGAACGCTCTGGCCCGGCGAATTCGTCGATGTCGTGATGACGCTCGCGATTGATTCCGACGCCATCGTCTTACCTGCAGAAGCCGTCCACAGAGGAAAAGATGGCTGGTTCGTATTCGTTGTCGACGAAAACCGAACGGCGCGGCATCGATCCGTCACTGTTGACCGGGAGGTCGGCCAACTCGCCGTGATTAAAAAAGGCATCGCCGTTGCCGAGGTTGTTGTAACTGAGGGTCACTTGCGCTTGTTCCCTGGAGCTCCGGTTGAAATTCGAGCTGCCGAAAAACGGCTGGCACCATCTGGGGAGGACACGTGAATCTCTCCGCGCCGTTTATCAAACGCCCGGTCACGACGACGTTGGTCATGGTCGCTCTCCTCATGTTCGGCACCATCGGCTATCGCGTGCTGCCCGTGAGTCAGTTACCCAACGTGGACTTTCCAACCCTCCAAGTCACAGCGACTTTACCAGGGGCCAGCCCGGAAACCATGGCGGCGTCGGTGGCTACACCGCTTGAGCGGCAGTTTTCCACGATTGCCGGCATTAGCTCGATGACTTCCACCAGCAGCGAGGGACTCACGCAAATCACCCTCCAATTTAGCCTCGATCGCGAGATCGATGCCGCTGCGCAGGACGTACAGGCCGCCATTGCGCAGGCCGGGCGCGACCTGCCGGCCGAAATGCCAAGTCCGCCTTCTTATCGTAAAGTAAACCCTACCGACCAGCCCGTGCTCTATCTGGCCCTTAGCTCGCAAACATTGCCCTTGTCGCAGGTGCATGAGTACGGCGATACCTTTATCGCCCAGCGCCTTTCGACCGTGAGCGGCGTAGCTGAAGTGCAGCTCTTTGGATCGCAGAAGTTTGCCGTGCGGGTCCAGCTGGATCCGCGAAAGTTGGCGGCGCGCCGGATTGGCATTGATGAGATCGAGACGGCCGTACGCGACGCCAATCCCAATCTTCCCACCGGAACCATTGAAGGCGCCAAGCGAGCGTTTGTCATCGAATCCACCGGCGGTCTTAGGGCCGCAGAGGACTTCCGACCAATCGTCGTCGCCTATCGGCACGGCGCCCCGGTGCGCTTGAACCAGCTAGGCCGCGTCATCAACAGTGTCGAGAACGATAAGGTAGCAAGCTGGTTCAATGATCAGCGAGCTGTTGTTCTCGCTATTCGACGGCAACCGGGAACAAACACCGTGGCCGTGGTGGACCGCGTTCTGGACCTATTGCCCTCGCTTCGACGCCAAATTCCCGCCGCCGTTGCTGTCGATATCGTATACGATCGCTCGCAGCCGATCCGTGAGTCGGTATTCGACGTCCAACTGACGCTTGGTCTCGCCGTGGTGCTCGTCGTCTTAGTGATATTTGTTTTTCTCCGCAACTTCGCAGCGACCGTGATTGCCAGCGTTGCCGTGCCGCTCTCGATCGTCGGCACATTCGCCGTCACCGCTTTGCTCGGCTACAGTGTCGATATTCTGTCACTCATGGCTCTCACTCTTGCGGTGGGTTTCGTCGTGGATGATGCGATTGTCGTGCTCGAGAATATCGTCCGTCACGTGGAAATGGGCAAAGAGCGCCGTGTGGCCGCCCTGGATGGCTCGCGCCAGATCGCTTTCACGATCGTGTCGATGACGGTATCCCTGGTAGCTGTATTCATCCCGATTCTGTTCATGGGCGGAGTGCTTGGGCGGTTGCTTCGCCAATTTGCCGCAACCATCTCGGTAGCGATCCTTATTTCCGGAGTGGTCTCTGTGACCCTCACGCCGATGCTCGCCAGCCGCTTTCTTAGTATGGGTGGTGAGCGTCACGGCCGATTATGGAACCTGTTTGAGCGGATGTTCGACGGGCTCTTGGACATCTATCGTCGTACACTTGGCTGGTCCCTGACCCATCGGCGTACCATCCTGGGGACATTCTTTATCAGTATTGTTTTGACGGCGTATCTGCTTGGCGTCATTCCTAAAGGATTTATCCCGAGCGAAGACTCAGGACAGATAATCGCCTTCACCCAAGGAGCACAGGACATCTCGTTCGAAGCAATGGCACGGCAGCAACAAGCGGCCGCCGGTATCATCGGAGCCGATCCGGGCGTTTCGGCGTACGTATCGGTGGTCGGAGCGGGCGGGCCAGGCGGCGGCCGCAATAACGGACTGGTCTTTGTGCGCTTGAAGAGGCGCGACCAACGCGCCGGTGCGGACGAGATCATCACGCGGCTGCGGGGGCGACTGGCGAAGTTACCCGGCCTGCTGGTCTTCCTTCAACAACCGCCGACTATATCGATTGGTGGCCAACTCAGCAGAGGAGTTTATCAGTACACACTACGCGCAGCCGATACCGAAGAACTCTATCGCTGGGCACCGGCCGTCGAACAGCGTTTGCGTGGCATTCCTGGACTTCGCGACGTGAGCAGCAATCTTCAGATCAAGAGCCCGAGGGCCGTTGTCAACATCGATCGCGACCAAGCGGCAATCTACGATGTGAACCCTCGCGAGATTGAAAACGCTCTCTACACGGCTTATAGCTCGCGGCAAATTTCCACCATTTATTCCAGCAGCAATACCTATCAGGTTATCATGGAGTTGGAGCCCGAATACCAGCGCGACCCGCAAGCGTTGTCTCGCCTTTACATTCGCTCTGCCGATGGACGGCTCGTGCCGCTGGATGCGATAGCAACCTTGAGTCGTGATGTCGGCCCTTTGAGTGTGAATCACGTAGGACAGCTTCCCGCCGTGACTATATCCTTCAATTTGGCGTCGAATGTTTCACTCGGTGATGCAATCGATCGTGTTCGCGCCGCCGAACGCGAACTTGGACTCCCGGCGGCTATTTCGACCAGCTTCCTCGGCGCTGCCCAGGAATTTCAGCAATCGCTCAGCGGCATTGGAACCTTGCTGCTCATAAGTCTCTTGGTCATTTATCTGCTACTCGGCATTCTCTATGAGAGCTTTATCCATCCATTGACGATCCTCTCCGGTCTGCCATCGGCCGGCATCGGCGCTCTCATCACACTAATGCTCCTCGGCATGGAGCTTAACTTCTACGGAGTAATCGGCATCATCCTGCTGATCGGGATCGTGAAGAAAAACGCCATCATGATGATCGATTTCGCTCTGGATGCCCAACGTGATGGCAGGAGTCCGCGCGAGGCGATCCACGAGGGAGCCCTCGCCCGGTTCCGCCCGATTATGATGACCACGATCGCTGCTCTGGCGGGCGTCCTGCCGATTGCGCTTGGGCTAGGCGCCGGCAGCGAAGTACGCCGCCCTCTCGGTCTTTCAGTCATAGGCGGTCTGCTATTGTCGCAGCTCGTGACACTCTACTTGACACCGGTCATTTATCTCTATTTTGAATCGTTGCACCGGCAATTACGACCAACACTGCAACGCGCATGGTCAGCAATCATGTCGATCGCTCCACCGCGTCCGTTGCGGCGGCGCTAAGCTCCGTAGGGACGTGTTCGTAGGGACGTGATAGTAGCGCGGCTCCCTTGGGTGCCAGGCGTCCGGCATGCCGGAGCCATTCGCTCGTCAACGTGATGCTCACGGGTCCGCTGCGTAGGGCTATTTCTGATCTCTGATCTGTCAGGTTCTGATAGAATCGCCAAAATCAACGTGATCATTGCAGTTAAATTCAGAACCGCACTACTCGCGTGTGAATACTCCCACTGATATCGAAGCGCCTGCCAATTGTCAGGTAAGAATGTCCAGTTGTTTGTCGCCTGATTGGCGGGGAAAGTAAACGTCCAAAACAACGCCTGCGTTCCCAGGATACAAAGGAACGCGATCAGACTTAAAACAAAGGCCCTTGAGTTTTTTCGCAGCAAAATAGTCAACATCAGATTTGACACCAGCGCGCCAAATACAACAAAGCCGAGTAGCGCCCAGCCGCTATAGATCTGTTGAACAATAAGATATTCTTCCCGCGAGAGATCAATCTTATTAGGGAGCTCGAACAAATGAGCCAGCGCGGGGGCCAAAGCGAGCGCAGTGAAAAAAAGAGCACTGAACCGAACGATCTTCAAAATTGAGGCCCCTTACTGGTTTTGCACCTAAATGCCAGAGCCGAGTTTTTGATAAGTTTAACTTACGGTAAAGGTCGTCATTCCTCGATCTTTGGCGCCAGCAGCTTCAATCTGCACGCTGCCTTGGTAAGCACCGGTTTCGGCATTAGCTGGCAATGTTAAAGGTAGGGCGCTCGACCAGGTCCCGGCTGTTCGCGCGACAGTGAGCGCCGAGGTTCCGACAACCTGACCTTTATGTGTGATCTTCCACTGCTCTCTAACGACTGTCGTCTTATTTCGATATGGAGCAAGGAGAGCGTAATGACTAATCAGGTGAACCGTTTGCCTTGAGGTTACCCTGCATGGATCCGTGGCGACATCTTCTATGCGTACCACCGTTCCTTCAGCGGGTCGGTAGTCGTAACCTCTCGCGGTCGAAGCGTACTCCTCATCTTGCGACTCCAGCGCTCTGCCGAGTGTTCCGTCAGAAAGCCCGCCGATTAATCCTCCGGTGAGGGTCGCGTCCGCATTGTCAAAGACCTTTCCCTGCAGCAAAGTTACATCTCTGGTTCCCTCGCCGGCTCCAACTCGCGTTCGTGCATCTTTTTCCACGGCTCTCTGGAGCTTGACACAGCTCGGCGCAAACAGCAGCAGCATCCAAGCGACAAACATTCCGATGAATCCTCGTAGATCAGACATACTCTAATCCTCTGCTATCGACTGGTATCCGTAGCGCACAAAGGGGAGCACCGTTCTGCAGGTGTAGCCCTACGTCAATCGAACGGTTGAGATGACTGTTGCAAAGCCCACCCAGTGATCAATACTAACCCTGCGGCGGAGAGTGCTCGAGTGAGATTCGGGCGCTCAACTAAACCTTCGAAAGCCTTTCGTAGTCGTCGTGGACCGACTTCCCAGAGACGAACGTGTCGCTCGGGAGCCACGATGCCAAAAACCAATCACCGATCATCAACATGGCAATAGTCTCTTTGACCCGTGCATTCCTAAGTGTTTTCATAAAACTACCTCAACTTGTTTTTTTAGTTATCGCCAATAATTTTGTTGTCTGGGCAACAATTCTCCTCGATGAAAAAACAACCGATACGTGAACGGACTCATTTGCAATCTCTGCGTACAGCTAGTCCGACTATCCTGGTCAGGCTTCGTTTCACCAAGGAATAGAGCAGCGATCTCATATAGTGCCTAATCTCAGACAGGCCAACCGCCGACCGCATTACCCTAAGTTCTACGGGCATTCTTAGCTACGCTGGCGGTCCTCAGCAGGCCCCTTGGGACGCGATAGATTGCTTGCAGTATTGATCAACGAAACGTGGCTGAATGCCTGCGGAAAGTTGCCTACGAGCCGGCGGTTTGCAGTGTCATATTCCTCCGACAGGAGGCCGACGTCATTGCGCAACTCGAGGAGACGCTCGAACAATCGAAGCGCATCATCTCGACGGCCGAGCAGCGCAAAATTATCCGCAAGCCAGAAACTGCAAGCCAAAAACGCTCCTTCACCAGCCGGCA
>DASQUN010000574.1:0-4544 GCA_035641275.1 Candidatus Udaeobacter sp.
AGCGTCCACATCGTGTCCGCTGCCACCTTGGCGCCGCCAATTTGCTCCAACAGCCCTTGGGTAAATTGCGCCGGAGCCGCACCCGGATCTTCCTTCTTCGCCTCGGCTGCTGGCGCACCCGGAGCAGGCGCCGGAGCTTCCACCTTCGGCCGCTCGCCACCCCCAGGAGCCGCACCTTCCTGCGCGAAAGCAAAACCAACCATCAAAAGCATCCAGAGCCCCCCGGCTAAGGACGCAAAAATATACGGATGTTTTCTCCGTTCCATTTTTTCCTCCCCCTTTTTTCTGTTTTGAAATCTAAATCGCATCGGGCCCCTTTTCTCCCGTCCGGATACGTATGACTTCCTCAACGCTGGTAACAAATATCTTTCCGTCGCCGATCTTCCCGGTCCGAGCACTATCGGTAATCACCTCGACAACTTTGGCGGCCTTGTCGTCAGGGACAAGAATTTGGATCTTAACCTTAGGCAAGAAATCGACTGAATATTCGGCGCCACGGTAGAGCTCAGTATGTCCTTTCTGGCGTCCGAAACCTTTGACCTCTTCGACAGTCATGCCTTGAATCCCGGCTTTGGTCAGTGCTTCCTTGACCTCGTCCAACTTGAATGGTTTAAGGATCGCTTCGACCAACTTCATAAAATCTCCTTTGTTAAGGGATCCTGGTAAGATCACTACGCCGGAACGACGACCGTTGGCTGGCATGAGCAAGCACGATGCCACGATTTTCAAGGAGCAAAGAATAGGAAGATGGCCGCGAAAGAACTGCGATTTTTAAGGATTCAGATGGAGAGTGAGGTCATGGAGAAATGGCGTGAAACTGCCTAACGATTAAGCGCACCGCTTAAATTCTAAGCAATGGCCCTACCATCAGTGGAAGTACAATCGAAGCAGAACCGTACGAATCAGTTCAGCTTACGGTGCGTGAGGGCAGGCAGTTCTCTGCGTACTTTTGCCAGATAGTCGAGATCGATTTCGGCCATGGCTACCCCCGGACCATCGGGAAGCTCGGCCAAGATATTCCCCCACGGATCGATGATCATGGAGTGACCGTGGGTTTCGAAGCTCTTCGGATTTTTGCCGTACTGGTCTGGAGCGATGACATAGATTTGATTTTCGATCGCGCGAGCGCGCAGCAGCGGCTCCCAATGGGCTTTCCCGGTATACGCCGTGAAAGCTGAAGGGACGAAGACGATTTCGGCCCTTTTGAAGGCGAGCGCACGATAGAGCTCCGGAAAGCGCAGGTCATAACAGATGGTCAAGCCCATCGGGCAGAGATCGGTTTTGGCCACCACGACCGCATCGCCGAACTGGCGCGTGTCCGACTCTCGCGCGGTCACCCCGTTGTCGAGCTCGACATCGAACAGATGAATCTTGCGGTAAGTCGCTACGACTTCGCCTTGAGGTCCAAACAGCGCGCTCGTGTTATAGGCTTTGGGCCTCTCCGGAATCTCTTCGAGAATGGAACCGCCGAGAATATGGATGCCGAGTGCTCGCGCTAAGTCGGCCAACCTCGCCGTTGTAGGACCGGGAACTGACTCGGCAGATGCCCTTTCGAGCTTCTTATCGCCCCTCCAGATAAAGACCTCGGGAAGAGCAACCAGTCGCGCGCCAGCGGAAGCGGCATGACGAATCCAGCGCTCTGCTTCTTCCAGATTGGCCATCTTATCGTCGGAGGCTAGCATCTGAATGGCGGCAGCCAAGAACTTCATGGTTCCTCGGATCAGCTCTTTAGCGGCCCGGGCACGGAAATGAATGCCTAACGATTCAGAAAAACTGGAGTGGGAGTATTTCTAAGCACGTACTCAGTCGTGCTGCCCAGGACCATTTCAATGATGCGTCGGTGGCCGTAAGCTCCAATAAAGAGCAGATCGTAGCCGAACTTCGTTAGATGTTCGATGATCTTCTGCTCAGGATGTCCTCGATCGAGTTCGTAACGCGTTTCAATAGTGTAAGCGCTCAGATAAGACTTTGCTTGCTTCAGTACGGTTTCTCCCAGCTTCTCCTCTTTCGCAATGTTCAGAACCGTTAACGGCAAATGAAGGACGGAGCAAAATTCCGCGGCCGATTCCATCGCCGCGCTCGCCCGCTGGCTGCCATCATAAGCCAGAAACGGACGTTCGATGGCTTTGAACTTCCTCGTAGAGACAAAGATCGGGCGCGGACATTTGCGTGTGATGCTTTCCGCCGTCGTGCCCAGCAGTCCGGTCGAGAATTCCTCGTTGATGCCCCGATGGCCAATGACGACCAGGTCGGCTACCTTGGATCGCTCGCAAATTTCGTTGGCGATGAGCCCCATGTCCAGAAAGATCTGATATTTGATGCCTTTATCGCGGCATCGCTGCGCAAAGTCTTCGAGAATGCCTTTGCCGCGTTCCTCCAAGACCTCGCGCATCTTCGTGGAAAAATCTAAGTACGGTTCGAATCCAAGAGAGCCCGAAATATCGTGAAAAAAGGTACCCTCGATCGAGATGGTGTCAATGATGTGCTGCCCAAATAATGTGCCGCCAAACTTTTCAGCCATCCACATGCCGTAATCGAGCGCGGCTGTGGAGTGCTCCGAACCGTCGAGAGGAATCAAAATGTTTTTGATCACGGTCCCCTCCTGTCTTGTGGGCGGGCGTCGGCAGGTTGTCAGTCACCTATGGCTCTGGACGAATCGTGGCTACCATAACAACCTGCGGTGATTTTGCAAGTTAAGCTACGTTTCGCCGATTTACAAAGAGGCGTTTATGAGTGATAATACGCTGTACTTCTTTAGAGGCTGACAATGGCACAATCGAAAAACAAGCACGAGGCGCGGCTGCACGAGCTGATCGGCGCGGCCAAACAAATGAACATTGAGGTTCGCACGGAAAAACTGCTGCGGGAGGTTGGATACCGGGCGCGAAGTGGCACATGTCGCGTGAACGGGCAAGAGGTTATTCTGATCGATCGTGACGCACCGATCAGCGATCAAATTGACTTTCTCGCGGCGGAGTTGGCTGCGCGTCAAAACCCTCAGGCGCAGCCTGACAAAGCGACCGACGGCTAATTCCGCGGATCGAAATTTCGCAAAGAACGTTAGTGCACGCGAATCTTCTTCGCCGCCTCAATTCCCAGCGAGAACTGATCTTGCCCGACCTTTAGGCTCATGGTTCCCATTGAGGGGGCCACGTCCAGCACCTGAACCTTCGCCCCCGGAACCAGTTTGTGTTCATGTAAAAAACCCAACAGCCGCGCATCTCGCTCTCCACCCTCGGTGATGTAATCGAGCTCGACCCGCTGCCCATCGACGGCCTCGCTCAGCGGCATTGTTTTGGGCGCCGGGCTCGAACTCGCCCCCGGGATCGGATTGCCGTGCGGGCATGTGGTCGGGTGACTGAGCAGCTTCGCCAGCCGCTCTTCTACTTCCTGCGAAATCGCGTGCTCTAGACGATGCGCCTCCTGGTGCGCCTTGACCCAATCCAAGCCAAGCAGATCGGTAAGAAAACGCTCGGTGAGGAAATGCCGCCGGACGATATTTTCCGCGACCTTCTTGCCTTCGTTGGTCAAATGAATTTCTTTGCGCCGGTTGATTGTCACGTAACCTTCCTTGGCCAAACGCCGTAGCGTGGCAAAGATTGTTGACGGCGACACGCCGGTCTCGGCGGCGAGCCGCGCCGCGATTACCGGCCGCGTTTCTTCCGAAAGCTGGTAGATCGCCTTCAAATAATCTTCAAGCGCGTGGGTGACTTTAGGAGCTTCCATAATAAATGCCGCAGCCTTGCTGTTCGATAAGACTAAAATTCAGATTTTGTAACCCGAATACCTGGATTAAACGGTGAAATATTTTTCATGGTGACGGCTGTATCCTATTTCAGGAATCATTGAAGTTCAAGGTAAGAGAAAGTCGACGCGAATTTTCTGGGCGTCGAAAGTGCGGCCTTGGTCGGTAACGCGGCGCTGAATTCGCTGCTTAAAACTGCCGGCTGCTATAGAGACCGTAATCCTGGAACTGTTTCGCTGTTTCAGCTATTTATGGCGGGTAGGAAAACCCATGGTCGTTATCGACGTCAAGGAAGTCTCCAAACGATACAACCAGACGGTTGCGGTGGAGAGTTGCGACTTGCAAGTTGCGGCGGGGGAGATCCTCGCCCTACTGGGGCCGTCCGGTTCGGGTAAGACCACACTGCTCCGGCTTATCGCGGGATTCGAGAAGCCCGATCAGGGACGTATTGTCATTGCTGGCCGGAAGGTTGTCGACGTTGCCAATTCGGTATGGGTTGCGGCCGAGGATCGCGGCGTCGGCATGGTCTTTCAAGATTATGCGTTATTTCCACACTTGACGGTGGCGCAAAACGTTCGATTTGGGCTACGCAACACCAGTAAAAAGGACCGCGAAACGCGGGTGGCGGAACTCCTTCGCCTAACCGAATTAGAACAATGCGCCGAGCGATACCCGCACGAACTATCAGGCGGTCAACAGCAGCGCGTCGCTCTGGCGCGCGCGCTGGCGCCTCGCCCGGGGGTTGTCCTGCTCGACGAGCCTTTCAACGGTCTGGACCCCGAACTGCGCCCGCAGATGC
>DASQUN010000575.1:0-3903 GCA_035641275.1 Candidatus Udaeobacter sp.
CAGCGCAGATCGTCAACAATCGCGAGATCCGGCCGTTCGAGCTCTACCTCTGCATTGCCGTCGTCTACTGGCTTTGCAGTTACTCGATGTCGAGCTACGCGCGATTGCTGGAACGCCGGCTGAAAGTCAAGGTAGCGTAAAGATTGCGTGAGTTTCCCGTCGGCGGCGTGCTGCACCGCGGAGGCAAGTGTTGAGCGCTTTTGTTTGGCTGCGCCAAGTTCGCCTGTGCCAGGCACGATCTCACATCGTTGCGTAACATGCTCTACCTCAAGAACACACCCATCGATCGGATCCTCTCGATGAAGGAGATGATCGAGGCAATCGAAGAGGCGTTGAAAGAGTTGGCCCTAGGGCGCGGCTTTGACCTGCCAAGACGGAGAATTCATCATCCGAACGGAATGATTTTCGGTCTTTTACCCGGTTCAGTGAGTGGAGCCATGGGTGCCTATCTGCAGACCGACTTGGACCGCCGAATCCATCATGAGACCGTGATTCTCTTCAGCGTGGAGACGGGCGAACCCCTGATCCTGTTTCAAGACTGTTCCATCAATGAGTTCCGAACCGGCGCAGCGGGCGGAATCGGGGCCAAATATCTGGCTCGGAACGATGCGCATAGGGTCGCGATTTTCGGCAGCGCGGCTCACGCCGCGACTCAACTCAAAGCCGCATGCGCTGTGAGAAGTTTGACGCACGCCAAGGTTTTTAGTCCGAAGTTGGACCATCGCCTGGCCTTTGCCGAAAAGATGAGTCATGATCTGAATATGGATGTTCGCGCGGTTTCTGGCCCTGAAGAAGCCCTGGACGATGCAGATGTTGTCATTACGGCGACTGATTCCCGGACGCCGATTTTTGATGGCCGCTGGCTCAAAGAGGGAGTCCATATCACCTCGATCGCCAACGGTGATAAAACACGCAAACGGCGTGAGCTGGATGAAACCACGTTTTCCAAAGCCGATCCGATCTTTATCACTTCTAAAGAAACCGTTTGCGTTAACGAGAGCGATATCTTTCGCGCGGCTCAAGACCGATTGATCTCATGGGACCGAATCCACGAGATTTCCGATTTGTTGCTGGGAAAAATTCAGGGTCGAGAAAATGAGCGACAGATCACGCTCTACAAACTTCAAGGAATCGGCATTATGGATGTCGCCGTCGGACTTCGAGCCTACGAACGGTTACGCGAAGACCGACGGGTTCCGAAAATCTAATCAGGCGCAATCGCTCAAGCGGCAAGCGTATGTCTCATTACGATATGCTCGTGATCGGCTCCGGTCCCGCCGGCCAGAAAGCCGCCATTCAAGCGGCCAAGATCGGTAAAAAAGTCGGCATCATCGAACGCAGCGAAGTCGTGGGGGGCATATGCATCAACACCGGCACGATTCCCAGCAAATCACTCCGCGAAGCCGTGCTTTTCCTATCCGGTTTCCGGCAACGAAACCTCTACGGCGCGGCCTTCCGAGTCAAAGCGGAGGTCACGCTGGAGGATCTTTCTTTTCGCTGCCATCACGTGATGAAGGCCGAACAGGAAATCATCCAAAACCAGCTACAGCGCAACCAAGTCGATTTCATCAACGGCACCGCAACTTTCGTCGACCCGCACCGCCTGCTAATCCAATACGGCGCCACGACCCTTCAATACACCGCGGAGCACATCGTCATCGCGGTCGGAACGGAGCCGGCGCATCCTCCCGACGTGCCCTTCGACGGGGAAACCGTCATCGATAGCGACAGTCTGCTCTCGCTGAAACGATTACCGAAGTCGTTAACCATCGTGGGCGGCGGTGTCATCGGCTGCGAATACGCCTGTATTCTGGCAACGCTCGGAATTCCCGTGGTCCTCGTGGAGCGACGTCCGCGGTTGTTGGAGTTCGTCGATACCGAGATCATCGAAGCGTTGCAATATCAAATGCGCAGCATCGGCGTCACCTTGCGCTTCAACGAGGAAGTCGTGGGCATTGAGAAGCCGACCCCGAACGCGGTCACGATTCGGCTTAAAAGCGGCAAGCAGATTACGGCTCCCTTGCTGCTTTATTCAGTGGGACGGGTCGGCGCGACGAAACAACTCGGCTTGACGCATATCGGCATTCAACCGGACGAACGAGGCCGACTGAAAGTAAATGAAAACTTCCAAACCGCTCTTCCTCACATTTATGCGGTGGGAGACGTGGTCGGCTTCCCTTCCCTCGCTTCGACCTCCATGCAGCAAGGGCGTCATGCTGCCTGCCACGCGTTTGGGCTGCCATGCGAGACGTCGACACATTTGTTACCCTACGGCATTTACAGCATCCCGGAAATCTCATTTGTCGGTCGCAACGAAGAAGAACTGACGCAGGCGGGGATTCCTTACGAAGTCGGCATCGCCCGCTATCGAGAGATCGCGCGCGGCCAGCTCATCGGCGATACCGTCGGAATGCTTAAGCTCCTGTTTCATTCGCACAGCCGGGAGCTCCTTGGCGTTCACGGCATCGGCGAGGGCGCAACGGAGCTCATTCACATCGGCCAGGCGGTGATGGCTCACGGTGGCAAGCTGGATTATTTCGTCGATAACGTCTTCAACTATCCGACCCTGGCGGAATGTTACAAGGTCGCAGCCTTGGCCGCTTTGAACCGCTTTCCGCAGACCAATCTTCCGAAGACCATCACCACGGGCCATCCCGATAGCCCGCTAGGACAAGCCCGCTCCGACGCGGATGAATAGTCCGTCCTCAGCCCGCGTGAGAAACGTGGTCGGGTCGAATCTTGTACATGACCCGCACCTCGCCGGGCTGGCGAAACGGATACTTATCTTTTCCCAGATATTTCTTGGCCAGAGCGTCGATATGTGCGTCGGCACCCTGTTCGGTGATCTCCACCACCTCGCCTTGGACCGCCAGATGGCGATACGGGTTATCCGGATCAAAGATGGAAAGCGCCACGTTCTTATTGCGGCGCATGTTCTTATCTTTCACCCGGCCTTTGGCTGTGTTGATCCGAATGTTCGATCCTTCAAGATCGCACCAGACTGGCGTCACTTGAGGACGACCATCCGGCATCAGAGTCGCCAGATTAGCAAAGGCCTTTTTTTGGAACAAATCTTTGAACTGCTCTGGGATGGTAGCCGCCATAATAGCCTCCTTCGATATCAATCTTTCGTGCTTAGCAGAAATAACGGGACAGCTCTGCAAGATCGTCGATGAGAATATCCGGTCCGGCCGCAACAAGCTCCTCTCGAGGTCTCAATCCGTACGTAACTCCGCAGGTGAGCACACCCGCGCGTTTTCCCGCCTCGATATCCGTATCACCGTCTCCAACCATGAGCGCTCTCGCCGCCGGCAGCTGAAAGCGATCCAGCACGTAATTCAGCAGCGCCGGATCGGGCTTTTTCTGTGGTCCGCTATCTCCCCCCACGATCGCGTCGAAGTGTTTTTCGACGTCCAATCCGCGCAACACGGCCACCGTCAAACGAACCATCTTGTTGGTAACGACGGCTCGTCTCTTCTTGCAAAAATAATCCAGAGTCTCGTGGACATTGGGATAAAGCACGGTGGCGTCAAGCAAATGATTTTCATACCAGTCCAGAAATACTCGCATGACTTCAAGGAAATGATCGGGAGTCTTTTCCGGTAGTGAATGTTTGAGGAGGCGTTCCACACCTCGGCCGACATACGAATGAACCACGGAATCAGGCAGCGGTGACAAATCGAAATGGGCTCGCGTGTGGTTGACCGCATCGGCGAGATCGCGTCCGGTATCCGCCAGCGTCCCATCGAGGTCGAACATGACCACGTCCAGCACCTTTTTCATATTTAAATGATCTGTTCGAGAAATAGACTTGAAGAGTGGTTCTGTCAATGAAAGGACCCAAAATCCTTTTGCCCAACCTACTCCATTGTTGTACGTTAGCGCCAGTGTCCACGGTGGCGA
>DASQUN010000576.1:0-7406 GCA_035641275.1 Candidatus Udaeobacter sp.
GGGACACCTCGCAGCCGAGCTAAAATGAACGAGGAGATTGAAAGCTCGCCGCCGTCCAGGATGCCGGCGATGATCGCGCGGTGGCGCGCGCCGACGTTGTCCAGCCCTTCACCAAAGCTGGATTGGAGGTGAAGCTCGATATCTTTCGCTCGAACCGACCCGTCAAATAGGGCTTGAGTATAAGGTGATGGGTTCAAACCAATGGTAAGCGGTAATGCATTCATCAGCGCGAATCCCTGTACGCTAAGCGTAAGTAATTATTCCACGGCCGAGAATCCGCCCGCGCTCCAAATCATCAACGGCCGTGTTGATCTCCTCAAGTGCGTATCGATGGGTCACCAGGTCATTCAGCTTGAGCTTGCCCTCGCGGTACCACCGAATGAACAGTGGGAAGTCGCGCTCCGGGCGACAGTCTCCACCGCTCGTGCGGGTGAAGGAACGATTACCGATGAACAGGCTGGTATCCAATTTCGCTTGCGCTCCCGGCGGCGTAATGCCGACGAGCAAGGCGGTGCCTCCGCGATTAAGGCCTGAAAATCCGGGCCTCACAGCCCGTAGAATCTGCTCTTGGGTCTGCGGCAGCCCGATGGCGTCGATGGCATAGTCAACTCCACCATCGGTCAGATCCCGAATGGCTTGAACTGGGTCACTCTCCCGAGCGTTGAGCGTGTGGGTAGCACCGAAGCGGCGGGCAAAGGCGAGTTTCTCCTCGGTCAGGTCGACGGCTATAACAGGATGCGCATCGACAATGCCGGCCGCCATAACGGCGCAAAGCCCGATGCCGCCGGCGCCAAACACAGCCACCGACTGCCCGGGTCTCACCTGAAGCGTGTTAATAATGGCGCCGGCCCCGGTCATCACGGCGCAGCCGATGATGGCGGTCACATCGGTAGCCATATCCTTGGGCATCGGCAGCACCACGCGGTCGGACGCCAAGGCGTATTCGGCCCAGGTGGCGGCGGAACACCAAACCTCTCTCTGGTGCCATAGAACGGTGGACTGTGGCCGGTCATTCAAAGCATGAGCCACCAGCGGCTGGGAAGTTGTCGAATTATCCCGATCGACCCACGTCGTTATGACATGGTCGCCTTCTTTCACATGCTTCACGTCACGTCCCCGCGCGACCACAAGCCCCGTTGATTCATGACCCAACAGCGCTGGGAGGCGATGGCCAGGTCGGGGCGGGCGGCGCATCGTGTGGATTTGCGAGTGACAGACGCCGCTGCCAAAGAGCTTAATCAGAACCTGGTCAGCCGCAGGATCTGGAAACACAACTTCATCCACGATCAAAGGCGTGTTGGGTTCTACCAGGATTGCCGCTCGACCTTTTATGCTCATGCTCTTTTCCTCCGTGTCCCAAACGGCTATGTCTCACGAGGTCGCTGGCAAGATGGATGGCTCATCTTGCATGGCCGCAGAAGTGGCAATCCAGGTTTGCCCTGAATTGTGCGCGAGCTTCAGAGACATCCGACTAATACGGGCCGCCGGCTCGCTGTCTTGCTGCCGTAAATGACTCGGCGGCCTTGCGAACCACTTCTTCAGCATCGATTGCGGTGAGCTCTCCCTTGTGCTTGAGAATGCGCCCGTCGATAACGACCGTATCGACGTTGTACGGTTGGGCTTGCTGCACCAGCAAAAGCGCGGGGTTGATAAAAGGCGCGACATTGACATCGGTCGTGCGCACTAAAACAAGGTCGGCGCGCTTACCGGGAGCGAGCGAGCCCACGCGGTCCGCAATGCCGAGATCCTTCGCGCCATCGATGGTGGCCAATTCTAAGATGCGCCGCGGTTGTACTTCGAGTACGTTCATGGAGCGGAGGTGGTTCAGCTGTAGCATGAGGCGCATGATGCTGAACATATCGGCGTTGCCGCCCACCGTGGTCGTGTCCACCGACAAACTGCACTGAACTCCCCGCGCGAGCAGGTCGCCCAAATAGGGCAGCCCCGAGGCCAAACGCGATGCGGTGAACGGCGCGATGCTCACATGAGTCTTGGTCTCCGCAATCATGCCGCGCTCTTCCGGCGAGGCATTATAGGTGTGGATGAGCTGCACATCCGGGCCCAGCAACTTGTCGCGGTAGAGCATCTCGATGCGGCGAAACTTCTTGATTTCCGCCATGGAGCGTCCCGCATGCTGCGTGATCGGTAATCCCAGGCTGCGCGCATGCTCCCATTCCTTTCGGTACACGGCCGGCGGCGTGTCGCCCGGGCCGCGCGAAGCAAATCCCATGGTGAGAAGACCATCATCGGATGCGCCGAACCATTCGTGTTTGACCCGCGCAATATCGCCCAGGTCGGCGGTTTGCTCCCGTTTTTGCTGCAGGTTGCGGCTGTAGCCATAAGAGAAACGGGCGCGAATTCCGACATCGCGAAGCGCCCGTAGGTCGGCGTCAGCGTACGCGCCCGAGATGATGTTATGGGACCAATCGTGAACCGTTGTCAGTCCCGAGTCGATGGCTTCAGCGAGTCCCAGCCTGACACTGTTGTAAGCATCTGCAGGCGTCATCACCGGGCCGATGCGGCCCATTACAGGGAAATAGTCAAACTCACCGTCCGCGACTATGCCGCGGGCGAAGCTACCCCAAAGGTGGAAATGAGTGTCGATGAAGCCGGGTAGGGCGATGCGGTTATTGCCGTCAATTTCTTCTGCGCCTGGCGCCGCGAGCTTGGGACCCACGGCGACGAGCGTACCGTCGCGAACGTGGACGTCGCCACTGGCTATGTCACCCAGTTTTGGATCCATGGTCATCACGTAAGCGTTTCGCACCACGAACTCGCCGCGCCGCGGAAGCTGCCCGGCGGTACCGTCTCCCAGCCATAGCCTCGACGCTCGGCTCGGCCTCGTTGCGCAGGCTGTGAGTCCAATCGAGCCCAGTGCGGTGACTGCCCCGATGAACGCGCGGCGACTGACCCGGTCTTCTTTGCTCATGCTCGGTTCTTTCTCCTGTGTGATCTTGCGGTGTATCGGTAGCGGCCCCGACTCAAGGTCGTTAGAGGAAACCGTGGTTAGCGGTGGCTGATCCGACAGTATTCATAGCCGAACGGGGAGTCAAGATATTTGAGTAAAGGTCGAGACAGGGTCATTGGCAAGAGACATGTGATGTGAAAGGATTGTTTACAGGAAGAGGTTCCTAGCATGGCTGAGTTCACGTTGTAGCGTTCCGGCGGATGGTTCCAAAATGAACTGGTAGCGAAAACGAGAAGCGCACATGTTCCCATATCGCGACGAAAATGAGACCCAGCGCACGGCCATAGTAACCGGGACGATTATCGGTCTGAACGTTTTGACCTGGATACTGGTGCAAGGGGCGGGCGCTGCAGTACCCTTGGCGAAGTCCGTTTGCGAGCTCGGACTCATTCCCGGAGAGCTAACCGCTTCTCTGCCAGTCGGAACGTCCTTCCCGATAGGCGATGGCCTCGCCTGCACTACCGATCCCGGCCGTCAGGTCTCGCATCTGTTCACCTCGATGTTCATGCATGGATCATGGATGCATTTACTCGGAAATATGTGGTTCCTCTGGATCTTTGGCAACAACGTTGAGGATTCTATGGGACGGCTGCGGTTTATTATCTTTTACCTCGTCTCCGGGCTCGCCGCCGCGATGGGACAGATCGTGACGAATCCCAGCTCCCAGATTCCCATGGTTGGCGCGTCGGGAGCGATCAGTGGCGTCATGGGCGGCTACCTGCTCCTCTATCCGAACGTGCGCGTCTTCGCGATCGTACCGTTGGGTTTCTTCCTCACCTCAGTCGCTCTGCCGGCGTGGGTCATGCTCGGCTACTGGTTGCTAATCCAGTTCGTGAGCGGACTGGTGAGCTTTGGGGGTGATATGGGCGGGGTGGCCTTCTGGGCACATATCGGCGGATTCGTAGCCGGCATGGTCCTTGTGAAGCTGTTCGCCCGCTCGGACTATATCGCGACTCACCGGGCGCACCATTGGCGTCCTCGTCGGGTCCTGCGCGACTTTTGACGTGGACCCCTCAGCCTAACAAAAAATACCTCTGCATTAATTTTCGGCCCAAAGTGTCGCGCTTCGTTTAGGAGTTCAGGGCATCCAGAAGCAATTGCTTTGCTGGATTCCGATTGTCGCGGGCACCCGCTCGCTGCCGGAATCACGTGTGAAATATGTGACGAATTTCTGAGACACCACACCAGAAGTCAGAGAGCAGCTCTTATGCCTTGGGGGCGACCGATACACCGCGGATGCCGGCCTTCTCGATCGCTCGGGTAACCAGACCCGAAGCCTTTACCTCCTCGATGAACTCATAAAGGTACTTTGCCGCCGCGTCACGGCCTTTTGGCAGGCCAAGCGCCTGCTGAATCGCCATGAATCGGCCATCGAGCACACGCGCTCCGGGCAACCTCTCGGCGTTGTTAACCAGATGCTGCCTCACGCCGGCGACGACATCGACCTGGCCGGCAACGAGCAGCTCGAAAGCAGCGTTGGGGTCCGGCGCGTGCACCAGTTGGGCATGTTGGATACTACGGCTCAAGAACAAGTCGTAGGCGCTTTTGGAGGAGACCCCGATGCGCACACCGGCGCGGTCAACATCCGCGATGGCGCGTAGCGGCGATCCGGCCGGCACGAGATAGGTGCCTTCGATCTCCAGATAGGGTGCGGTGAAGCTGATCTCGCCTGCACGCCCCGGGTCAATCGCCAGGAACGCGATATCCCAGGCGCCGGCTCGCACCCCGTCGAACATCTTTCCGGCTGACTCGTAGCCGACGAGCTCGACGGTCGCGCCCACGCGCCTGCCGAGTTCTCGCGCCAGATCAACCGCCACGCCACGGAGCTCTCCACTGGCCGGATCTCTTGTCGCGAGGACCGGGTTCCCATAGTTAATTCCAGCGCGCAGCTTGCCGGCCGGTGCAAGATCAGAAAGTAGAGAAGACGAAATCACCCATCCCCCGTGGCTACCTGATTGGAACGAGGTTACTTACTACGGCTTGAGCCGTCAAGCAATTTAGCGCGGCAAAATCCAACGTTCGAATCATTCCGGAGACAACCGTCTTGAGTTCCCCGCCTTCAGCCCGGCCCGACCGATCAGTTGCCCGCCCTCCGTTTGGAGGTCAAGCCGCAGCTCCCCGCCCGGCGAAATGTCGTGCAGGGTGCAGGCGGTCCAGAGCCGAAATCCTTGCTCTCGTCCACCGATCATATTGTAAAAAGGCGAAGCGAAAATCAGTTTGCCGTTCTGGTACCAGCGATGTTGCACCTTTTCTTTCAGACCCAAAGGCGCTCTGATCGCCGTCACGCCGTAAAGCCTCTGTGAGCCGCCCGGATCGAGCCGGGTTATAACAGGTTCGACCTGCAAGGACTCTTCTTCAAAGCCGCTGCCAAATTCAGCTTTGACCAAGCGCAAAGGAGCCGGAGGTATGAGCGAACGGCCCCCCTCTATCAGGCCCACGAGCAAAAGCGCGATGAGAAGACCGAACGCAATGCGGCGGGTTGTTGACGCCGCAGGCGGAGAGTAAAGAGTCAAAAAACCGATGAGCGCCAGTAACGCGCTGATGCGCGTGGTCGAGGTGTTGCTCACGCTCCACAACACGGGAAGCATGACGTTGATCAGAGCGAACAAATTGAAGGCGAAGAAAACAGCCGTCAAGCCGCGCTTCACCGACAGATGACGATCATAAACGAGATCAAGAGTGGAAAGCGTGGCGGATAGCCCGACCAACGCGACAAAGGCGATATTGCGCGATCCAGGCGTGGCGCTGGCGTAGTAAATCGGCAGAACGAAAAACAGCACCTGCTGGTAGAAATTTTTGTTAAGAAAGTTGACGAGCAACCGAACCCTTGGCACCCATCGCGCCGGCAGGCGCTGATGTTCCAGCAGTTTCGGCAGAAGTAAACTCGAAAGCCAGATGAAGCTGATGTGGAAAACCGCGATGCGTAGATAGGCAAATTTCCGCGTTCCCAGCCACATCATGCCGACACCCAAGAGCAAGGCATACAAGCTATGCAGCCACCAAAATTTCTCTCCATGACGATAAATCCAACCGAAGAGCGACCAGCCAGAATTCGACGCGGATTTCTCGACGGTTACGTTAGAATCCGGCATAGCAGGGCGAGCGAACTGCAACTTTTCGAAACCAAGACAGAAAAAATTATCGACTCAATTAAGCAAGAATGCTTGGAATTGTCGATACAGGGCAATGTTCATCATCATTATCATTGAGGACCACGCCTTGACGATGAAAGGACCGAAGAGCGAAGCTGGAGGCCGGAGACTAGAACCGTAAAGGAAAGCAAACAGCACGCGCACGACGACCTTTCTTGCAATTGGCTCCCCTGTGAACTAAATCTAACTATCGCTTCGTTAAGCCAGGGAGGATGTCGAATGCTGCTGTTAAAGGATGACGACGTACAAAAGGTTCTGACGATGCCCATGACGCTGGACGCTCTCGAAGAGACGCAGAAAGAGATCATCAGGGGCAATGCCGCAACCATGGGGCGCATCGATGTCTACCTGCCTTGTGAAAGACCGGAGAGTTATTACCGTTGGGCGCTCATGACCGGCGGGGCGAAGCGGGATGGATTTGTCGTGGCGCGGATGCTTTCGGATATCGTTAGCTGGCCCGGAGAAAAAGGCGCTCAACGAGAAAACAAGCACTGCATTCAGCCCGGCACTTATTTCGGCATGCTTATCATGTTCAGCGCGCGCGACGGCATGCCGGCGGCTTTTATCAACGACGGTTTTCTCCAACACATGCGGGTCGGCGGCGGCGCCGGCTTGGGCGTGAAATATCTAGCGCGTCAAGACAGCCACGTAATAGGAATGATCGGTTCCGGCGGGATGGCGCGGACCTATCTCGAGGCGTTTGCCGCCGTGCGGAAGATCACAAAAGTCAACGTCTACAGCCCCAGCCGCGACCACGCCGCGGCTTATGCCAAGGAAATGAGCCAGAAGTTCGATATCGAGGTCATTCCGGCGGACTCGGCGCGCGAAGCGGTGAAGAATGTCGACATCGTCTCGTGCTGTACCTCGTCCATCGATCCGGTTTTTCAGACGGCGTGGCTCGAGCCCGGGATGCACGTCACCGATGTGACCTGGGATGAAACCGAGCCTGGTTTTGCCGGCGCTGTCGACGTGGCGGTCAAGATGGGAGAAAGCACACCGCACCTCGAGAATCCCCCGCCGGGCGCGTTCTACGCCGCCCATGGGTTTCTCGGTTACGTTGCCGGTCAGCCGGAGGAAAAAGCGATGATTCCCAAGCGGCCGCCGCGCGAGGAGATTCTCAAAATGTCCAGCCTCGCGGATGTGATCAGCGGAAAGGCCAAAGGCCGGACACGCGACGATCAAACCTCTTGGTTTCTCAATCTCGGCGTGATGGGCGTTCAGTTCGCCGCAGTTTGCGCGGCGGTTTACAACGAAGCGAAGAGAAAGGGCATCGGTAGAGAGATCCC
>DASQUN010000577.1:0-8496 GCA_035641275.1 Candidatus Udaeobacter sp.
GAAGAACACGCAAAGCATCATCCGTGACAATCACATTTACGTGACCTGCCAGACGGACGATGATTTGCCGTACGTCCTAACATACTCCGGTGAAGACAACATCGTGATCGGGTCCGACTATGGCCATGCCGACACGTCGGCGGAAATTGAGGCACTGCGGAAACTGAAGCAACAAGGCGAGGTCGAGCCGCGCGTCATCGACAAAATTCTTTATGACAACGCTAAGGCGCTGTACGGGCTATAGTTTCGCATTCCGGGTTTCGGGTTTCGAGTTAAGGCAACAGTCAAGACACGCCGCTCGAGGGACAGTGTCGCACGTGTTCGCATGCGGCACGGCGCTTCTCGGACATCTTTTCATTTCACTGTTGTTCTTTGGCTCGCTTAGCGCTCAAGAGAAGATCAGGATTGCGCCGTCATCCCCGGGACTCTCCGCCTGGCCGGTTCATCTGGCCGCTAAAGAGAAGTTTTTCGCCCGGGAAGGGCTTGACGCTGAGATCATCGTGATGCGCACCAACGTCGGTATCGCGGCCTTGGTCACCGGCAGCATCGACTTTACCACCGCGGGCGGCTCCGCCATGCGCGCCGCAGTCAATGGCGCGCCGTTGAAAATGGTTCTCAATACCAGCAAGAAGGCCGATCTTTGGATTCTCTCACAGAAGAATATTCAGCGGGTCGAAGACCTCCGCGGCAAGATGATCGGCGTCGGCGGCAACTGGGGCACGCAGTTCTACCTGGTCCTTGAAGCGTTGAAGCACTACGGCGCCGACAAGGACGTGCAGCTGGTTTCCACTGGCGATGTCGCCAATGGCTATCTCTCTTTGCAGCAGGGGAGCATGCCGGCGGTTGCCCTCACTCCCCCGTACAGCATTTTGGCGAAGCGCCAGGGCTATCGGGATTTGGTGCGAACGGGTGACGTTATCACCGTGTCGCCAACGACGGGACTGGTAACGACGAAGGAAAGGATCGAACGTGAGCCACAGCGGATTCGCCGCGTCATTCGTGCTCTGATGAAGGCGGTCGATTATGCGAGAGGCCGCAAGGCGGAGATGGTGCAGTTCATCATGAGGCAATACAAGATGGAAAAAGAAGTTGCCGATTTAGTCTATGACGCCATCATGGAAACCCTTAATCCAACGCTTTTGCTGACGGATCAAGAAATTCAGATCGAGCTCAATCGGATCGCCGAACAGACAAAAACCAAAATGACGGCACGGGCCGCTGACGTTGCCGATTTTTCCGCAGCGCAGCACGTCGCTCAAGAGTTTGGCCGATAACCGCCCCGCGTCTGTGTTCCTGAAATTCCGCTAGCTTCAAGTGAGTGCGCTCCGAAGAAACGGGAAGCTCCTGAACCTGAGCTTCTCCTGCCCCTTTGACGGGGGAAGATTGAGATAGGGGTGCTGATTGCTGCAGATTATTCTGCAAGATTCCCCTCCTCTTTAATTCGCTCCCGTCGGAGACTGCAGTCGTAGCGTCATTCTGAGGTGCAGCCGAAGCATCTCGACTTCTTCGGACATTGAAATCGTTAGATCCTTCGCTAACGCTCAGGATGACAATTAGGAGACTTTGCGGGTTACGCCACAGTTTTATCACGGAGGAAAAAAGATAGGGGAGCCATACCGAGGAAATTGTCGGTTTCGCGGGATGATGCCCGGAAGATCCGGACGCTCAGTTACAAATTATAAAGCCTCGCCGCATTTTCACCCATAATCTTTGTCTTTAATTCGTTTGACAGGTCCTTGCGCTCCATGACCTCTGCGACGGTATGTGGAAATTTGGAATCGCTGTGGTTGTAATCGGTGGCAAAGACTAGCCGGTCGGCACCGACGAATTCGGCGACGTAGGGCAGCATCTTTTCTTCCATCTCAAAGGCGTAAAACATCTGGCCGGTTTTCATGTATTCACTCGGTGGCTTCGTTAGCCATGGCACGGTCGGCTGAAGAAATTCGAAGTGTTCGTCCAGCCGTTCCATCCAATACGGTACCCAGCCGCACCCTGCTTCCATAAAAGCAAACTTGAGACGGGGAAAACGTTCCAATAGACCGCCGACGACGACGCAGAGCGCGGCGATCATCTGTTCAAAAGGATGCGCCATCGCGTGCGTGAAAAACGGATGATCGAAACGTTCCGTTCCGGCGGGTACGCCGTCGCCCGCTCCGACGTGAATACAGACGGGCACGTTCAGCCGCTCGGCCTCGGCGAAGAAAGGATGCAGATCCGGATCGTCCAGGTTTTTTTTCGAGGCCGAAGTTGGTGGGGCGGCCACCGCGACAAACTTGAGTTCTTCAACGGCGCGCCGGAGTTCCTTTACGGCTTCGGTTGGATCTTGAATCGCCGTAAGCGCCACGCCTTTGAGCCTTCGCGGATCCGCTTTGCAATAGTCCGCGAGCCAGTTGTTGTAGACGCGCGCTACGGCGCTAGCCAGATCTTTGTCCTCTACGAACGGCAAACTCAAAAACGGCGATGTCCCAAACAGCACCGCCGTGTCGATGCCTTCTATATCCATGTCCTTGAGACGCTGAACGGGGTTCACCATTCCCGTCGTCGGTTGGGGGTGGCGGTTACGAGGAGCGCCGACAAAACTGCAGCCTTTTCCAACCGGCTTTGGCGTCAATCTGCCGTCGATCATCACAAAGTTAAAGCCGCGGTTGTCCTGCACAGCCCTTGGCGCCCGCGAACGGTAGGGCTCTTCGAGCAAGTCCGCCCACGGGATGTCTCTTTCCAGCACATGGCCGTCGGCATCGATAATGCGCATGTTGGCTCTCCTGTCTTAACTTTAGTCTGAGATTTCACCACTAGCAGATTCGGCCAGTTTCGCTCAAGAGATTGCGAAAGGGCGGCCGAGAATTTCTCGGCGCGTAAGATTCCAGGCAATTCACGTACTAGCCGGATTATTCACTGGCAGGCAAGATCAACGGGCGAGGCGTCGGGATCGAAAGCAGTGAGCCTATACCTTGTCCGCGCTAAGGCAAGGTGAGTCACGCTGAGCCCCCAATCCGCAGATCTTGCTAAACCCGCAGGGCTGCGCTCAGAATAGCGCTTGTGCACGATGTGTCACTTCACGATTCCTGGAAACAATTTTGACCCGTAGTCTCGATTGACTTCCCGGATGAGCGAGTTATCGAAGAATCTTTTCGGGTCTAATTCGCTGGCTTTGGGAACCGTGGACTGTTCGAGGACGAGCTTGATGGCTTCGGGATCGACGGTCATGTCCTTGTTCCAGACTTTAAGGCCCTCCTGATAACTTTGTTCGAGCAACTTGCTATCGGAAACTTTGGTGTATTGCGCCTCGATCTTGGTGGCGAAGGCCGGGTCGTCAATGGATCGCTTTACGCCGTCGAGATAGCCCATGAGAAAAATTTTCAACGTGTTCGGATTTTGTTGCATGAACCAGCGTGCGACACCCGTACCGGGGCCGATGATCTTCAGTCCCCGCTCGTAATAGTCGACAACAATGGGAAACCCTTTGCTGCGCGCCATTTCGCTTTGTGGCGGCGTTACGATTAGCGCCTCGGCGTTTCCCACGACAAAAGTTGCCAGCGCCTCCGGGGGGCCCTTGTGGTAGAGAAGCTTGATGTCCTTACCGACTTCCATTCCGCGCTCTTTCGCTGTTTTCCGTATGGCGATTTCCCCAAAAGCGCCGACGGAGGTTGTCGCGATTGCTTTGCCGCGGAGACTTTCGAAAGTAGCGAATCCTTTCTGCCCGAATAAAATCAACGTGCTGCGATCGACGGCCGCGGCGATATAGATAAGGTCGGTGCCGCCCACGTTGGCGTGGATGGTGGCCGTACCGCCTTGATAGATATCCACTCTTCCCGAGATCAGCGCCTGAGCCGATGCCGTGGCGCTTAGTTGGGTAATATTTAGATTGACTCCGCGTTTGGCAAAGTATCCAGCCTCATGCGCGACCAGCAACGGCAGATACAGCGGGCCGTAAGCAGCGATGGCGACTTCCAGGCTATTCTTTTCAGGCTTGGGTTCGGCGGCGTTCAAATTGTGTTGCAACAGCACCGTAACGAGGAGCAATAGCTTCGGTACAAGCGCCGTGCTTGAATATCGAACGAACATACGAAAGTTCACGAGCTTCTTAATTCGGTTTTCCGCCTACTTCACAGCCAGAATGGCCGCGAGTTTGGACACGATGGCCGGGCTTAGATTGAACAGGCCGGTGACGATCCTTCCGACCTCTTCACCGGTCAGAGGGTTCACCTCGAGCTGAACCTTCTTTGCTTCCGCCACAAAATCCGGGTCCTTCAGGGTGTCGGCGAAAGCCTTCCGCAGCAGTTGTACTCTATCTTTGGGGGTGCCCGGCGTCGTGACGTAAACACGCGTAATCGCGCCCGGATCGATGGCGCCGTATTTGATGATCTGTTTTGCTTCATCCGTTTTCGCGACATCGAGAGCCATTGGCACACTGGAAAGCTCCGGGATTTTTTTCGCCGTAACTTGCAGCACGACGGCGATTTCTTGAGCTTGGAGCGCCTTGGCCCAGGTTACTTTGATGGATTCATAGGCCCAGCAGGCGCCGTGAAGCTCGCCGCCGTCTGCCGCCAAGCGAATGTCGGCCGTGCCTTTATAACCCTCGACAAGCTGGATCGGCAGGTTGAGCGTCGCCTTGATCGTGCGAACGACGTCGCTCGTGCTATTGCCCGGTCCGAGCCCGCCCAGCTTCAGCGGCGTTTTCGCCGCGAGCCATTGCTCCAGGCTGGTGACGCCACTTTCCTTGCGCAAAGCGCAGGCGACGTTGTCCTGTATCGGGACTCCAAGCCATTCGAACTTTCTTACATCGAAATCGAATGACTTCGGGTCCAATACTTGGCTTAGAATCAAGTAGCCGTTGAAGATACCGAACGTCAGTCCGTCCGGCTTCGCGGCACTGTGGATATGTTTCGCCGCAATCCGGGTTGCGGCCCCGGTCATGTTTTCAACTACGAGCGTTGGATTTCCGGGAATATGTTTGCCCATATAACGAGTCATTGCCCGGGTATAGACATCAAACCCGCCACCGGCGGTGCCGCCCACGATGACGCGAACGGTTTTGCCTTTATAGAAGTCGTCCGCGAAGAGAGCGCCGTGCAGTAAAAAACAAAAACAGATCGCCAGTAGCGGGGATCTCATCTTCATAATTTGAACCTCCGAACTCGCTCCATACAGGGAACCGAGGCTCGTTGTCAATGCGCTGCTCGCTTCCTCAAAGACGTTGACGTGGAAACCCATTTTCGCATAGTGTGCCGTAGCTTTCGTGTCTGGTGCTAAGGAGGTTGCCGACATGTGGAGAACATTCTTTGCGACAGCCCTATTCTCGATGAGCACCGGAGCAGCTATGGGTTCGCTGGCTTTAGCCGCGAGCGACGAATTCTACAAGGGTAAAGTGATTCGGATTGTTGTCGGCTTTTCCGCCGGCGGCGGGTTCGACACGTATGCGCGATCTCTCTCCCGATACATGGGGAAGTATATTCCCGGCAATCCAACAATTGTCGTGGAAAACATGACCGGCGCGGGCAGTTTAATCGCAGCGAATCACGTCTACAGAGCGGCCAAGGCGGATAGCCTAACGGTTGGCGCGTTCAACGGTAATCAGATCCTAGGGCAACTTGTCGGCGCGCAGGGAATTGATTTCGATGCGCGCAAGATGCCATGGATTGGCGCGCCCGGTTATAACCATGATCTCTGCCTGCTTAATCAGAAAATCGGAATTGCCAATGCCGAACAATGGTTGGCTTCCAAAACGCCGCTCAAATTGGGCGGCAGCGCGCCCGGCACACCGACGGATGACGGACCGAAGATTCTCAAGGAAGCCATTGGTCTCCCGATGCGCCTCGTCAGCGGCTACAAAGGCACCGCGGATATTCGCGTTGCGGTGGAGTCGGGCGAAGTCGACGGCCTGTGCGGATTTTCTTGGGCATCGGTGCGGACCACATGGCGCAAAGCGACCGAGTCCGGGCAAGTGGCCGTGGTGATACAGAGCGCGCCCAAGGCGCACGGCGATCTACCGAAAGTGCCGTTGTCCATTAGCTTCGCCAAAACGGCGGACGCGCGCCAGTTGATCGAAGCCGGGATTCATCAACCCAGCTCCCTTACCTACGGTTACTCACTTCCGCCAGGGACACCGAAGGATCGCGTGCAGATCCTGCGCCGCGCATTTTCACAGACAATGAAAGATACGGACTTCCTCAATGATGCTGCGAAGGCAAACCTGGAGATCGCGCCGGCATCGGGTGAGGAAATCGAACAGCATATTCAGCAGATGTTCAAGACCGAGCCCAAAATCGTGGCGAAGTTGAAGGAGACTTTGAAGTAGTCCGCACTTTCTCAAAGGATCGCCTTGACTGAGGGCCGGGCTTTCATCCTTTGAAGCCAGGCGCTCAGCCGCGGCAAAGACGACGCCGGAAGCGCGCCGTAGGATTCCATTCGAAGGAAACGCGGCAAAATGTCGATATCCGTGAGGCTGATGTCGCCTAAGAAATACGATCTTTCTTCCAGCGCATCTTCGAGATACTGAAGAAGCTTTCTGAGCGTCTGGCGTTTTTCTTCCATCACCGTCGAGTTGCGTTCGGAATCTTTTTTCAGCATCTCACCGCGAAGGGCCCAATACGGCTCGTGCGTGTAATTCAACCCGTAATCGACCAACACCCGTCCGCGGCCTCGCAGGTAGGGATCCTCGGGCATCAGCGCGGGTTGGCGATACTTCTCATCGAGATACTCGTTGATGATACAGGACTCGAATAGCACCCTACCGTCGTCGTTGATCACCGGGACTTTGCCATACGGATTGAGCTTCAAGAACTCCGGCTGCTTTTGTTCCTTCTTTGCGAGATCGAGGGTTACGCGGTCGTAAGGGAGTCCTTTTTCATGAAGAACGATCTTGACCCGATCGCTATTTGATGACGGCACCGCGTCGTACAGAGTTATGCCCATGAGCGACCTCCTACGCGTTGGGATCTCAGATCTCAGAACTTATAGATTGAACCGCGTTTGCTTTGCAATCGCCATTTGTAATCTGAGGCGTATTCTGGAAATACCCAAGCTATGAGTTCTCCGAGTTTGTCGCTTTGGGTATGCTGACGAGGACGACGGAGGCGATGATCAGGGCGGTGGCGAGAAGGGTGCGCAACGTCATCGGCTCGTGAGCCAAAAAGTAGCCGAGTAAAACCGCGACGAGCGGATTGACATAGGCATAGGTGGCGACGAGCGGCGTGGGGGCGACGCGCAAGAGCCAAACATAGGCGACAAATCCGCCGGAGCCGATTACGGTCAAGTAGGCCACGGCGACAGCCGAGCGTGCTGAAACGGCAGCGAGATCGAATCGGTTCCATTCTCCGACCGCGCCCGCGATAACGAACAAAGCCACGCCGCCTGAAGCATTTCCATACTCGTGCCGAGTAATTGAGACGCGGGAAGGATGGCGCTCCTGCTATAGAGCGAACCCATCGCCCACGAAAGAGAAGCAAATACCAACGCCGCCGCGCCGAGAAGATTCATTGCGCGCGCGTCGTTCACCGCCGAGCCGATGAGCAAAATCACTCCGCCGAAACCAATGAAAATGCCGCTGGCGGCCATGAAGCCCGGCCATCGTCCACCGGGACGGAGCGCGTCTATCAGCACCATCCAGAGAGGCACCGTAGCGACCAGAAGCGCCGCGAGGCTTGATGTCACAAACTGTTCCGCCCAGACCACGCCGCCATTGCCGCCGACCAAAAGAAAAATCCCGATGATCCCCGCGTTGCGCCATTCCAACCACTTCGGCGCAGAGTCGCCGCTCATTCGGCGTATTGCGTATAAAAATCCGCCGGAGACGATAAAGCGGGCCGCGGCCATTGAGAAGGGCGGCGTAGTTTCGACTGCATAACGGATGGCGAGATAGGTCGAACCCCAGATTAGGTAAACAGCGATCAGCGCGGACCAAATAGCCAGTAGAGACGCGTGATACTCCGATGACGCCGGAGCCGGTCGGCGCACTAAACACCTCCTTCGAATGACAAGCTCATTTTCGAATGACAAGCTCATTTTTGAAGCTCGGTTTCGTTCATTTTTCCTCTTCCTCGGACTAGCGATAGGCGACAAATTGTCTGCTGACATTGGCCTGCGCTTTGCTGTGAGCAGCCCACGACCTGCTCGATCTCAGGATAGTCCAAGCCTTGTAGGTAGCGAAGCCTAAATACAAGCCCTTTGTTTGGCCGGCGATGCGTTCGCCTCGAGAAAAGCTAGGCAGGAAATTAGGCGAAATCTAAGCCTTTCAGTGCAGAGCAATTGCCTGGTTGCTCGACAGTCTCGCCAGAGCCTATAAGATGATCCCTTATTTCAGCCTCGCATCGCTTCCAGAATGCCGCAATGCGTCATTCTGCACCACTTCCTGTAATGTTTGTTGGCGTGCTCCAGTTAATCAACTGTCTGTAGTTCAAGCGTTTTTGCACTGGCAAGCCGGTTGCTATAAAGAACCGGTTAGGCACATGACAACGATCGCGGAGAAAGAGCCATGATTTTCGAAATCACTTACCG
>DASQUN010000578.1:0-3229 GCA_035641275.1 Candidatus Udaeobacter sp.
TTCCGGCGGTCACGCCGAAAAGACCAGGGCTCCACCGCAACACCATCCAATCCAGTCACGTGAATAACCGGAATGCCAACTTCGCGCGCTTTGGCGATAAGCTTCTGAATATGCGGGAGGGCGTTCCAGCCGGCGAGGCCGCAGCTCCCTGGCCACGTTTTGATCGCTTCCGTGACCGTCTCAGGCTTGTCGCCGAATACCCAACGGTAAAGATCGATCAGCAACAACGCCGGCCGATCGCCGAAACCCACCCGGCGCTCGGCTTTGCCGATCAACGTCGCCTTGTCCTGTTCCGTTAGAAAGCGATCCCAAACTCGCTCAGCCATGTGAGACCTCCTCAAAAAATATTTTTTTCAAACCGTGCAGCAGTTACGCTCCCCTATCCCGCTGCGCCGCACCGCAACAGTTGAGCCCATAGGCACCAAGCTTCTCCGTGCGCCCGATTCTCGAACCAAACATTATCTGAGAATCATGTGAGAATTCAACTTCGGTAAGTGCCTAGAGTTGCGTTAACACGCGCGAGGATGAATCACTCATCCAAAGCCGCTGTGTCGAAAATGAGACAGCAATAACGGCATTCAGAGGCCAGCACACCGCAGTGTATGGACTATCCAAAAAGCCACTCTCACGAGAAAGGGAATTTACGTACAGCCGCAGCCGTTTTTTTATATCTGACGATGCTGGCATAGGCATTGCGACATTCTATGAAAGCAGCGGCTACAAAGTAAAAGGAAAGGAGTAGTCAATGAAAAATAAGAAAATAATTCTGACGGCGGTAATTTTATCCGGGAGTGTTGGCTTAGGAGCCCAGAGCACGCTCGCTCAAACGGGAAGCAGGCCCATCGAAAATCCTACTTCCGAAAAGCAGTATGAGGGGAAAGGATCGTCGAAGTCGGGCGGCATGGAGCAAGGAACGGGTGCGTCGGGAAGCCAGCAGCGAGGAGGGTCTCAGCAGGGACTCGAATCTGGAAGCCGGCCAATCGAGCGAGGCGTTTCCGAGAGCCAGTTTGAGGAAAAGGGCGAAAAAGGTGGAGGACGGGCGGCAAAGATATCGGAAGCTGATGTCCAGAACATCAAACAGGCCCTGAAAGCAAAGGGACACAATCCGGGCCCGATGAATGGATCGATGGACAACCAGACCCAGCAGGCAATTCGTGACTTCCAGAAAGCCAATAAGCTGCCGGTTACGGGCAATGTGGATAAACAGACAGCAGCAAAGCTGGGAGTAACGATAGGTTCAACGGGCGGATCGGGCGTACAGACAGACCGCAGTAGCCGACCAGGAAGCGACAGTGCGGCGCCGCGGAGTGGCGGTTCGAGCAGTGAGAGTGGTTCAAAGGGTAAAGGCGCCACGGAGTAAGCAAGCTTAAGTAAAAGTAGGAACAGTCTCTTTTGGGCCGTTGCTTTACTAAGTTATCGAGGAAGCACTTGTGAGCAGATAAGTATAGTCTCGGCAGCCGTGCCGCGGACTGCGCGCGGCGGCCGAGGCAAGTCAGAAAACCGCTAATATCTAAGGGCCGGGGTAGCCGAGCTATCCCGGCCCTGTCGCGTCAGGGTACTAGCTCGGATTATTCACTGGCAAGCAACGGATCAAGGGGTGGCCCCTCCGGATCGAGAACACAAGTCTAGAGTTCAATGTTTAAAGTTGAATGTTCAAGGTCGAACCAATTGAACGTTGAACATCCTTTGTGTTCTTCACTCCTCCAAGCTTCGTCGTGAGCTCAGCCGAACGGCTCATCCCTTGATCGACACAGAGTCATAGTCTTGCTCGGAGCAGACTAATGCGGGCTAGGAGGACGGTTCTAGCCACGAAGGAGTCCGTTTCTCTTTCCGCGTAATAATCGGCAAAAAAATCGATCGAGCTGGGAGATTGCGCATACCAGCCCATACTGCCTTTCTGCTAATATCAACACGATGGGTTGGCCCTTCGGTCTCGAAGGCGATATATTCACGGGGCGGAGGCGTTTATGGACCAGCTCATTCCCATCGACCTCAAAAATGTAATCGAGCGCGTCAAAGCGGAAGGCAAGGGGCGCGCCGTCCTTTGGCAGGATTCCGAATCTCTCGCGTTTCTCAGCAGTGGTCGCAGAGAACGAAAGGACTTTCACATTGATCCCAGCGACGAGATAACGCTCCAACTGACAGGGGTGCAGCATCTCGTCTATCTCACGCCGGAGGGAAAACAGCAGACGGCGACCATCGAGGCCGGCCAGATGCTGCTCTGCCCCGGCGGCGTACCGCACTCGCCTCGAGTGGAGGAAAACTCCTGGTTTATTGTTTTTGAGCGCAAACGCAAAGCTGGCGAGAGAGATCAGTTTATGTGGCTTTGTGAGAAATGCGGCAATCAGGTCTACGCGGTTTCTGTTGAAGTGGGGGACTATCGCCAGGATCCGGTGTCCCAGGTTCATCAGCAGTTCTATGGCGATAAATCGCTGCGAGCTTGCAAGCAGTGCGGCACGGTAATTTCAGTGCCGCCCCGTTGAGACGTTCGGAAACAAGGATCCGATCAGAATGAACAAGTATGCTAGGCGACTTACGAGATTAGCCAACGGCTATCGCGTCGCTGAGGAACGGATCATCAGCGCCTACTTCAAGAAACACCGAAGCAAATCCGACCATCTTCGTTGGTTAAAGGCGCAAGCCTTTAAGGAGTATTCGGCAATCAAGCCCATCTTCACTGCCGTAGCAAAACTGTATCCGGAAGTTGACCGTGAGGTCGATCGGCACGATTTTGAAGAGTTGACGGAGAAGCTCGCAGACGAAACGAAACATGCGAGACTGGTGATGGACCTGCTGCAAGAGTTGACCGGCAAGAGAATCACCTTCGCCGATCTAATCTGGCTTCCGCAAGATCGAAAATTGGCGAAAACTCGATCGCGGTTTTCCAGAAGCTACGCCACCCTGCTCCATGGCGATGGCGCCATTAGAGGAAGAGAGATACGGAGAAGAGGCGAAGAAATTGAGCGGGCCGCCATCACGCTCACCGAAGGCGGCGGTGGAGCGCTTTACCGTGTCTGCAGCAAACTGAACAAGAGCGGCATCGAGAGAAAAATCGCCCGCGTTTTCAAAGAAATCCTGCGGGACGAAACGGAACACAAAGAAGCCGGGGCACGCTCCCTCGCCTCACTCGTCAAAACCGATGCGGCTTTTAAACGAGCCGCGCAAATTATCTGCGAGATTTCCAGCCAACGTCTCCGCATGCGCAACGAGCAGTTCGGGTTTCCGCTAA
>DASQUN010000579.1:0-4933 GCA_035641275.1 Candidatus Udaeobacter sp.
TTAGAATTGTTCGACCGCAGCGGATCTTTGGTTTCATTGTTAAAATCCAGCGCAGTGAAGGCAAGCGGCGACCGGTACTTCTACTTGAGGATCTCTTTTAACTTGGCAATCAGAGCTGGGTCAAGCTTGAAGATATCTTTGACGTTTTGTTCCAACCCCGCGCCGTCGCCGGGATTGATGTCCAAATTCGCTTTCTTCGCTTCAGCCAGGAACGCCGGATCCTTCATCGTCTCCGTGAACGCCTTGCGCAGGATCTGGACTCGATCCTTTGGCGTGCTCGGCGGAGCAACGTAGGGGCGCACCGAGGGTCCATGAACCCGCGCCACCGTTTGAATGAGATTTTTGGTTTCCTCAGTTTTGGCGAAATTGATTGCCAGTGGCACCTTAGGCAATTCGGAGTGAGGTTTGGTTGTCGCCTGCAGCACGGGGATCAAGTCGCCGCTTTCCAATTCTTTCCTCCAAGTGGACTTCGTCGATTCCCAGGAATTGCTGAGTCCAGTGATTTCGCCGCTGTTGAATGCCAAACGAATATCGGCGGTGCCCTTGTAACCCGAAACCATTTGGACGGGCAGCCCGATTGCCGCTTTGAGAAGGTTGGGAAAATCATCCGTTCCGGAGCCGGTTGCCACACCGCCGAATTTAACGACCTGCTTGGCTGCGATCCATCTTTCCGCATCGACAATACCGGTGGATTTGGCGACACCCAAGATGAAATTATCCTGAGCCGGCACGCCGATGTACTCGAACTTAAGGGAGTCGAACTCGATGCCGGGCTTGCCCAAAAGCTGCTGCAGGAAGAGACCGCCGATAAAGTGGCCGATGGTGAGGCCATCTGGCTTGGCGACTTTGTAGATGTGGTTAGCCGAGATCATGCTTCCCGCGCCGGCCATGTTGTCAACAACGAAGACCGGATTGCCGGGAACATGTCTGCCCATGTGACGGGATATTAGCCGCGTGTAGGTATCGTAACCGCCCCCGGCTGAGAACCCCACGATGAAGCGGATCGTCTTGCCTTCATAGAAGTTGACTTGCGCAAGGACTTGCTGAACTCCCGCAAAAACAAAAAGACCGAGAAGAATCGCTACTGTTTTAATGCGAACTTGCATATCCACTCCTTTCTTACCCTTCCGAACACTCTTGTTGTGCTTACAAAAAAATGAACCAGCCTCAGCTCGTGCCAAGAATTTCTTTTAGCTTAGCAATCACGCGAGGATCGAGCCTGAACAGAGCGGCAACCTTCTTTCCCATCTCTTCGCCGGTGATTGGCTCAATGTCCAGCCGCGCTTTTTTCGCATCTGCCAACAGATCCGGGTCTTTTAATGTCTCCGTGAAAGCCTTCCGCAAGATCTGCACGCGCTCTTTCGGCGTTCCCGGAGGCAGAACATAAGGTCGATAGTAGTCCGACGGCTCTTGGATGCCCACTTGAATCAGGCGCCGCGCCTCTTCGGATTTGGCCAGATTGATCGCGAGAGGCACATTGGGCAATTCCGGATGAGGTTTTGCCAGTATCTGGAGCACGACCGCAGCGTCACCGGAGCCCATCGCCTTCGACCATGTCGCTCTTATGGAGTCCCATGTCCAGCAGCCGCCGGCGATCTCACCGCTTTCGGCGGCCAAGCGGATTTCCGAAGTCCCTTTGTAACCTGTAACCAATTGTATCGGTAGTGGCGTCGTGACGGCGAGCATGCGAGCTATGTCATCGGTGGCTCCGCCTCCGATACCTCCCAGCTTCACAGGCGTTTTCGACGCCAGCCATTTTTCTACGCTCGTGATGCCGCTCGCCTTGGTAAGCGCGCAGGCGCGGTTGTCCGTTACCGGCGCGCCGATGTATTCGAACTTCTTCGCATCAAACTCGATTCCCGGCCGTCCGAAAAGCTGGTAGAGGAAGAGTCCGCCTTGGAAGTGGCCAATCGTCAGGCCGTCGGGCCTGGATACTTTGTAAACGTGATTGGCGCCGATGAGATGGCCGGCGCCGGGCATGTTCTCCACGACGATGGAGGGGGCGCCTGGAATGTGTTTGCCGAGATAACGTGCCAAGGTGCGCGTGTACGTGTCGAATCCCCCTCCGGCCGAGGTCGCTACCACCACACGAATAGTCTTCCCCTTGTAGAAGGTCTCTTGGGCGTCCGCGCTGAGGGACGTGAACAGGAGCGCAGTCATGAGAGCGAAGCAGAAGAAGCCGTATGTTCTATCCATGCCCATTCCTTTCTGGTCGAATCAATCCGGCGACTCTTCTTAAGGGAAAGGCACGCTGGATGTCAAGCTAAACCACCCACAGGATGGTTTGACAGCCAGACCGGCCCCCTGTAGATTTCCAACTTGAGTTGGTGCTACCGCGATTGAGTTTTTATTGTGCATGGGAACGGAGATCTAACTCGGAAGGACAGAGACCATGATTAAACCCACCGCATTATCGGCAACCCACATGGAATGCAGTAGTTTAAAAGAGTCCGTGCCGGTGCTCACGGAACTGTTGGCCTTCGAAAAGCTGGCTGAGAAACCCGGCGAGGTGAAACTCAAACATCCCAATACGGACTGGCTCCTGTATGTGCACGAGACGGGAGGGGACGCGCCCGTGAAACAGATGCATAATCACTGGGGGGTCCGCGTGGCGACGACGGGTGAGGTCGACGCGGCATACGAACATCTCAGGGCCAATAAGGAAAAGTATGGGATCAGGCAGATCGCCAAGCCGCTCTACAATCACGGTTCTTACTCGCTCTATTTTCTCGAGCCCGGCACGAATGGCTGGGAGATCGAATGCTACGAGTCGGCGTTGCGCAAGGAGTCCATGGCGCAGCGAGCCGGCGGCGTCTACGCGCCGCATTGGACAACACCTTACCCAGCGGAGCGATTTCCCGGCCGGGGCTACGTTCCTCAGGCTTTTACTCACGGAACATTAGCCTGTGAGGATCTGGAAGCCTCTCGGAAATTCTATATGAATACCCTCGGACTCGAAGCGCATCAGGCCAATCCCAACGTCTTCTATATCAAGCATCCGAGGACCAAGTGTTACGTCGTTTGCGCGAAACGGCAGGATTTCAAACGCTTCTCACCTAACTTTCGCTTCACAATCACCGTGGGTTCGCCGGACGAAGTGGGGAAAAGCCATGAGTGGTTGAGCGCCTCACGAACGGAACTTGGCGTTTCCGACCTGGGAAACGTGCAAACCAGCGGGTCGATGGCTTCCTTCCTGGTGGCCGATCCTGACAACAACTGGTGGGAAGTGACGTCACCAAACTAATCGACATGATAGAAAAACCTTTGGAGCAGATGGGCCTCCGGGATCTGCGCGCCATTGCCCGCCAGCAGATGCCCGCCGAAGCGTGGCACCATTTCAACGGCGGAGCGGAGACAAAAGCGACCTTTCACCGAAACCCGCGTTCTTTTCGAAAATACCTTTTTCGCCAGCGAATCTTTCATGACATCGTCGATCCGGACATCACGACCGAGCTTTTCGGGCACAAGCTGCCTATACCGGCGATCACCGCACCGGTTGGAAGCTTCAGTCTCATCGGCAAAGATACGGAGCGGGAAGTCGCCGAGGGAACCGGTCGAGTCGGAGCCATGATGTTCGTCAGCCAGGCGGCGAAATTCAACCCGCAAGGCTGGCGCGACGCCACCCCATCCCCCCTGGTCTTCATGGCCTATATGAACCGAGGGCGGGAAGAAGTGTCTCAATACGCGAAGCTCTCGCAAGACCTCGGCTTCGCGGCAGTCGGCATAACGATGGATACGGTGCGTCCAGTGAAAATCGGCGACGAAGTGCCGTTGTCAACCAAAGACGGCAAGCCACGCAGAGGACAAATGGCTTCTCCAAAAGATATCGAATGGATGAAGCAGCAAGTTTCATTGCCTGTGGTCGTGAAGGGGATCATGGGACCGGAGGACGCGCGCGTGGCGGTGAACGCCGGCGCCGACGGCCTCGTGGTGTCCAATCACGGCGGCAGAATTCTCGATTTTAATCGCGCGGCTCTGGAAGCCTTGCCGGAAGTTGTCGAGGCGGTAAGGGGCAAGGTGGTGGTCCTGCTCGACGGCGGTATTCGCAGCGGCGGTGATATCGTTAAGGCCATCGCGCTCGGCGCCAAGGCCGTGCTCACGGGACGTCCGGTGGCGTGGGGCGTCGGCGCTTTTGGGGCGCGCGGCGTCGAACGGGTCTTCGCCATTCTAAGCGAAGAGATGAAGAGAGTTCTCTGCATGACCGGAGTCGCCAGTGTCTCCGAAATCGGCAAGTCGATTCTTTTTAGCGATGAAACAGGCGGCGCAGCACGCCTATGAACTGGATCATCTGGGCCGTTATATTTGTCCTCGCCGCCTGGATCATTTGGACCTACAACGGACTCGTGGCTCTTAGGCACCAAGTCCAAAACGCCTGGAAACAGATCGATGTGCAGCTGAAGCGCCGTTACGACCTCATTCCGAATCTCGTGGAAACCGTCAAAGGCTACATGAAACACGAGCAGGACACGTTAGCGAAGGTGATCGAGGCGCGCAGTAGAGCTATGGCGTCGACGGGCATCAAAGAAAGCGCGGAAGCGCAAAGTGCTCTGACGCAGTCGTTGGGAAGAGTGTTCGCCCTAATGGAAAATTATCCGGAACTCAAAGCCAGCGAAAATGTTCTCCGTCTACAGGAAGAGCTCACGACCACTGAAAATCAGCTCGCCTTCGCGCGCCAATACTATAATGATTCAGTGATGCGCTTTAACATGAAACAGGAAGCGTTCCCCGCGAATATAATCGCCGGAATTTTCCATTTCAAAGCGGGTGATTTTTTCTCGGCGCCGGAAACCGAAAAAGTCGCGCCTCGCGTGGACCTCAAATCGCCCGCCTAACCGAGGTCCGACCCTCTGGACGGTCTTACAGTTCAAGATTTTGCTGAGCGGCAGAGGCGCAACGGCCGGATCAGCGCCGGAATTGTTTCCTGCTTCATTTT
>DASQUN010000580.1:0-5161 GCA_035641275.1 Candidatus Udaeobacter sp.
GCGGAAGAGACGTTGATAATGGCACCGCTCTTTTGCTTCATCATGATCGGCATTACAGCTTGAGCCACCAGGAAAGACCCGCGCAAGTTCACGGCAATAGTGTAGTCCCACTTCTTCACTTCCAATTCCGTGATAGGCACCGGTCGCGTCATAACTCCGGCATTGTTGACCACCACATCGATCCTGCCAAACTCCTGCTTCACGTTAGCGATCAATTGTTTGACCGATTCTTCCAGAGACACGTCGCACGTCCAGCCGCCGCAGTCGGCTTTGAGAGCGCGGATTTCTCCCACGGTCTGGTCGATCTCTGAAGCCGTGCGCGCGCAAATCGCGACCTTCGCGCCTTCGCGCGCGTAGGCCAGAGCGACGGCCTTGCCAATCCCTCTCCCGCCGCCCGTAATCAGGGTGACTTTGTCTTTCAGCTTCATGCCAGCCTTGCCTTTGCCGATTTTTTTTCAGTTTCTACATCGATTTGGCGGGAAAACCAATACTTTCGTCCGGAGCGGACATAACCTGATAGAAGCGCCGCATAGCGAAGGGTTTGGAAGCGTTCGCGCGTCTCTGGTCGTCAGGAGATTGGAAAGATGTAGCGGAGTCTCCAGGATTTCACCAGTATTGCAAATCTCTATTCCCGCCGTCATTAGGAAACCCGAAATTCCACGCCGGGGAATATAGCTTGCACGGCCGTCGATTTTTAGCGCGCGTCGTGACGCGTTGATTTGACCAGACCGATGCAGCGGGCTAACATGCGTTTATCGCAAGCTTAGAAATCGGCATCAACAACGGGTGCAACAATCTCGAGATCAAGATTCTGACAACCACGACCGCGCACACCCCCTGCGTCCCTGGTCATCTTTTCTCATTCGTGATTTCCGGCTGATCTGGATCGCGATCCTTTGCGCTAACACTTCCATGCACTTGCGCAACGTGGCGAGCCTGTACCAGGTTTATCACCTCTCAGGTTCGTCGATGCAACTTGGTCTTACCGGATTCTTCCAAGCGATTCCCTTCGTTTGCTTTGGCTTATTGGGCGGCGTGCTCGCCGACAACTTCAATCGCAAACGAATGATCATCTCGAGCCAACTTCTGAACCTCATTCCCGGTGTTATATTAGGCTTGCTCACAGCGACCGGAAATATACGCGTGTGGCACATCAACGTTCTAAACCTGCTCACCGCTTCCCTCCAGGTCTTAGGCAGTCCGGCACGTCAGGCGCTTGTCCCTGGCCTCGTGCCAGCCTCCTTGCTTCTGAACGCCGTGACTTTGACCACCATGATGCAGCAGGGCACTCAACTGATCGGGCCGCTCCTCGCCGGCTATTTGATCGACTTTGTCGGACTCGATAAGGCTTATCTCGTCGATGCCGCCTTGTTATTTCCTTCAATCCTTTCCGTGATGCTCATAACCGGCTCCGGACAACCACGAGGAGCGCGGCGACAAGTGACCTTGCGAAGCTTGGTGGAAGGCTTCGAATTTCTTTGGCATACGCGTATCATTCTTTCTCTCTTCTTATTGGACTTCTTTGCAGTTTTAGTCGGTTACTACAGGCCGATCCTGCCAATCTTTGCCAGCGACGTGTTCAAGGTCGGCGCCGGTGGACTGGGCGCCTTGTATGCCGCGCCTGCCATCGGCGCTCTTATTGGATCTGCTCTATTGTTAGCTGTCGGCGAGATAGAGCGAAAGGGCGCATTAGCCGTCGTCGCCACCGCCGGTTTCGCTGTGAGTTTGGGATTTCTGGGTTTGTCGAGCTGGTTTTGGCTGGGTCTCATCGCCGTCGGCGCGCTGGGGTTCAGCGACTCCATCAGCGTGGCCATACGCCGAACCATGGTTCAAATGCTCTCACCTGACGAGATGCGTGGCCGAGCCTCCAGTTTCTTGACAGTCTTCGCTCAAACGACCAACGCGCTTGGCGCAGTCATCGCCGGAGCTGCCGCAGCACTCCTTGGCGCTTCTAACGCGGTACTCCTCGGCTGCCTTTTATGTATCGCAACGATTTTCGCAGTCTGCCGGGCGATACCGCAGCTTTGGAGCTATCGTTCGAAATAGGAAGCGATCGAGAAGCGCGCCGCGTTGTTTTGCGTGAACTCACAAACCGTGCCGTTATTTGGATCGCAAAGCGTTTTGCCGGCTAAGGTTTCGAAGCAGCACCGCCGTCTCCACTCCCTCGGTTTGGGGAAACATGTCGAACGGTTGAACCCATCGCACGGTGTACCCTGCCGCAACCAAACGATCTAAGTCACGGGCGAGGCTCCTGGGATTGCAAGAGACATAAAGGATCTTGCGAGCGTCGACCGCGAGTAACGCTTGCAATGCTGTAAGTTGAATTCCCTTGCGCGGTGGGTTGAGCACGGCCAAATCGACGTCGGACAATTGCCTTTGGGCCTCCAACACTTTCTCTGCCACATCTCCGATAAAGAAGCGGCAGTTGCCAATGCCATTTCGGCGCGCGTTCTGCTTCGCCGCCATGATGGACAACTCGCTGTCATCGATTGCCCAAATCTGGCGAGCCGCGGTAGCGAGAGACAATGAGATCGGACCAACACCACAATACAGATCAAGCACCGTTTCCTCGCCTTTCAGGCCCGCGATCTCGTAAATCCGCTCATACAGCTTGCGCGAGGTGAAGGGATTGACTTGGGAAAACACCCCAGCGGGAAATACAAGTTTCAAATTGCCAATTTGGTCGAGAATCGCGCCACACCCGGCAAGAGACCGGAAAGTGTTTCCCCAAATCACGTTACCCTGCCCTTCATTGATGTTTTGGATGACGCCGCTGACAAAAGAGAACTTACGCCTGAGAGAACGTGCCAGCGCCATGCCCCGGGGAAAAGCACGATGCCGTGTCACCAACGTCACACTCAGGTCGCGCCGCGCGAAGCTGTAGCGAAAATCGAAATAACGCAGGTCACCGCTATCGTCTCTCGGGTCATAAGGTGCGATGTCAAGGTCTTGGACTTTTCTCTTGAGATACTGAATCACCTCGTTCACCGGTCGCGGATGAACCGGGCAGGAGGAAATGTCCATGACGCGGTGGCTCTTCGGTACATAGAGACCCGCTGCCACCTCTCCCTGGGTCCTTCGAACCACCAGCTTGATGCGCGCTCGGTAACCCAGCCGCCGCGGCGACGCAATGACGGGCGGAACTTCCACGCCAACCAGCGACGGAAAGGTGGCGAACGCTTGAGCGACGATTTGCCGTTTGCGCAGCAACTGCTCTGGATACGGCAAGCCAATGAAAGGACAGCCGATACAGTGAGGATAGTGAGGGCAAGGCACCGCAGTCTGGCCCTGGCTCATCATACCGCGAGACTTGATCCTGAATGCGTTTCGTCCTGTCATGCAGCAGCGCGAATCATTCTCCAACAATTTTGACCAATACTCGTTTGCGCCGCCGTCCATCAAACTCACCGTAGAAAATTTGCTCCCACGGTCCGACGTCTAACTTGCCGCCGGTAATCGCCACGACGACTTCGCGCCCCATGACTTGCCGCTTCATGTGAGCGTCGGCGTTGTCCTCGCCGGTGTCGTTGTGACGATATTGGCGAATGGGTTCGTGCGGCACCAGCTTTTCTAACCAAACGCCGTAATCGTGATGCAGTCCTGATTCATCGTCGTTGATAAATACCGACGCCGTGATGTGCATCGCATTGACCAGCGCCAGACCCTCTTTGACGCCGCTCTCTCGGAGGCACTCGTTCACCTGCGGTGTGATGTTGGCAAACGCCATCCGCGTCGGTGTATTGAACCACAGCTCCTTACGATAACTCTTCATGGCCTCGTTCTCCCTTTCGACATTTGATCTATTGTGCAAGAATTTGTACATAAGATAAACCAAGCAAACCATTTTCGGGGGATAGATGAGCGAAGTTCGTTTTATCGATACGACCCTGCGTGACGGGAACCAGAGCCTTTGGGCCCTCAATATGAGAGTGGGCGCGATGCTCCCCTCGGCGGAGCATATGGACCAGGCCGGCTTTGAGTCCATGGAATTTTTCCTTAGTGTTATGTTCAAGAAGTACGTGCGCGAACATAAAGAAAATCCCTGGGAGTGGCTTCGCGAAGGCACAAAGCGGCTCAAAAAAACTCGCCTGCGGTATCACGGTGGCATGCATAGCGCCTTCGAAAAGACGCCCCACTGCATCCTGAAGCTTCTCGTTGAACGGCTCGTCTCCTACGGGCTCACGTTAACCCGAACGTCCAATCCTTGGAACGACTACGACGCCTTCAAAGAAGAAATCGACGACCTTCGGATCAACGGTATGGATACCGTTGCAAATCTGATCTACTCGGTTTCGCCGCGTCACACCGACGACTACTACGCTCGGAAGGCGCGCGAAGCAGCCGCGGCGAAGCCTTATCGCATCTGTTTCAAAGACGTGGGCGGTCTCTTAACGCCGGAGCGGGCGCGAACCCTGATCCCTGTGGTTCTGCAAAGCGCGGGCGCTATCCCCGTCGAATTTCATGCGCACTGCAACAGCGGTCAGGCGCCCCTTTGCTATCTCGAAGGCGTCAAGCTGGGAATGAGAATATTGCATACCGGCGTGCCGCCTCTGGCCAACGGTTCTGGCCAACCGTCCGTTTTCAATATAGCCCACAATCTTCGGGCACTTGGCTATACGCCCGCTGTGGATTTGAAACCGCTGCGGGCCGTCGAGAAACATTTCACCTATGTTGCGACGAAAGATGGTCTTCCGATTGGAAAGCCCGTGGAATACGATCACTCTCAATACCTGCACCAAGTCCCGGGCGGGATGATCTCCAACATGCGGCACCAACTCAAGATCGTCGGCATGGAAGACAAAATGGAAGCGGCCTTGGAAGAAGCCGCGCGAGTTCGCGCCGAATTCGGCTATCCTATTATGGTTACCCCTCTCTCGCAGTACGTCGGCACGCAAGCGGCGATCAATGTGATCCTCGGCGAGCGCTACAAAGAGGTTCCGGATCAGGTGATCCAGTACGCTTTGGGAATTTGGGGCAAAGAAGGCGCGGAGTTGATGGACCCGCAGGTCAAAGACAAGATCCTCAGTCGTCCGCGCGCCCAGGAATGGACCCATTGGGAACAACCGCAGCCGTCGCTCCACGAAATCCGTCAAAGATTTGGCGCTAATATCGCAGACGAGGAGTTAATTCTCCGCTTTTTTGCTGGCAACGACTCCGTCAA
>DASQUN010000581.1:0-7000 GCA_035641275.1 Candidatus Udaeobacter sp.
CCACCACCATTGGAGCGGATCGGGTAGCAGCCGACAAGTAGAAGCCTATTGACCGCGGCCGGAAGGGGCTTGTCTCTCGGTTTACATTGTGTGACGGTTTTTCCTCGGTCATAATTCGGGATAGTGGCGCTTGTGGCTTGGCCAATTTTCTTGAATGGGGGGCTCGCAAGTAGCCATTGCCGGGGACATAATCAGTCGTTATTTCGATTCCTTCAGCCCTCCTGTTTGGTCTGATTGGACAGTAGGATGATTTAGATTTGCCTGAAAGAAAGTTTTGCGAACCGGGAGAATAAATCCGTAAGGTACAATTACTGTAGGCGCATTAACTGGGTTTGTCAATCTTGTTTACAAACTACCGTCGAGAGGATATCATGATAGTTGTTCACTTAGAAGGTTCAATTCCTATTAAAAATATCGCCGACCTCATGAAGTCCGCGAGCTGATAACTGCAAGAATCTGAACCGGCCCACCAAGCTATTGGGTTTGTCTTTGCAGCTTCGAGGAAATAGAGGGACTTGTCGTGCAACTGAAACCGTTATTGTGCACCCTCTTGGTGCGTCGCTCGGATCGTGTATCCGAGCGACACAATAGAGGTGCCGATACGAAGTAAACGAATGAAGGAGAATTGACATGCTTGAGATGGATAAGCGTTTGTTCGTCGGTATTAAGATTTCGAAGCAGTTACAAAACGGACTGGATAGTCCGGCGCCAGGTACCGCTCACTACCTCAAAGAGGATAATACAGAATATCTTCATATTGTGAATCTGGGTGAAGAAAAGCTAATTGGAAGGTTTCTCAAAGACGGGTTTCCTTTGGGTGATCTTGATAATGTCGGGCGCAACGTTCGCAGTATCGTCCGACTCATTACCCGAGGTCAGCGCCTAGACGAAGATTCCGTCCATATTTACATTCGGTGACCGTGCATTAGCAAAGGTTGTGGGCTTTGAACGAGCCAGAGCGCCCGCATGGCCTTGCCCCCGAGGTCCACTTTCGAGGGAATTCCGGCGAGCCTGGCAAACTCGCGCGAATCGACCGACCGCCTCTTACTTGACCGCCTTAAATCTTAGCCTTACGTAGTCCGCGAACCAATTTCCCGCCGCATCACATAAGCTGGATTGAAGGTCACTCCGCACCTCTGCTAAAAAATCCTTACGTTCGCCCTCGACCACTGACTTAATAAAAGGTTGTGCAAACACATCGAGCCAGGAAAGAATATCTCCGGGGAGTTTCGTCGGCCGCGGAATAAGCTCGATATAACTCACGGTAAAACCTTCTCGCGCCATCAGCTTTGAGTGGGCTTCAGCCGACGGATAGTACCACGGGTCGATTGCCTGTGGGTCGATGCCGCGCTGGCGTAATCCGGCGTGCAGGGCCGAGCGGATTTTGTCGACGTTTCCTTTGCCGCCGAACTCGCCAACGAAACGCCCGTCCCCCTGTAAACAGTTCCATACGCCCGCGATGACTTTCTCCGGCTGTTTCATCCAGTGAAGCGCCGCGTTGCTAAAGACGGCGTCAAACCGTCCTTTGAAAGAGAGCTCCTGGGCGTCCATAACCAGCGCATTCAATCCGCGCTTCTTGGCTGCCTGGATTTGAGCAAGACTACGGTCAATGCCATACACGGTGCAGCCGAATGCGGCGATCTTTTCCGTTAGCGCGCCATCGCCACAGCCGAGATCCAAAATCACTTCTCCCGGTTTTGGCTGAAGCAACTGCAAGAGTGGCGCTCCCAATTCTGAAACAAAGCGCGCGTTCGCCGCGTATGCCTCTGGATTCCACGAAGTCGCTTGGCTCATCCCGGGAACCAAACTAACATTTTAAAATTGACTTGAAAAACGCGAAATTAACTCGTTTACTATGACGATTGCGTTTTTTATGGCGACCAAGAACGTTGATTTGGCATCATTGCGAATCGATCGGTCTTCGCAGGGTTTTAGGCCATCCAGCAAATTCGGATGGCTTCGCAAGACGGTCTGGTGGTTGATTCCGGCCGTGTTCATTGCAGCGGCGTTTTTCGTCTTCAAGGATTACTTGAACCCAGGGGTGGAAGTCCAGCTGGTCACAGTCGCTCTCACTTCCCCCGCGCAAGCCAATGCGGTATTGACCGCCAGCGGCTATGTCGTTGCGCGCCGCAAGGCGGCGGTCGCGTCCAAGGGAACGGGGACCCTCGTATTCTTGGGGGTCGAAGAAGGTGACCAGGTAAAAAAAGGCCAGGTCATTGCGCGTCTCGAGGATTCCGATGTGAGCGCCACGCTCCAGCGAGCGCGCGAGGATCGCCGAGTTGCCGAAGCGGATTTCAACGATGCCAAGCTATCGCTGGAACGGCAAAAAATCTTGCTGACGAAAGGGATGATTGCCCAGGCGGAGTTCGATAGTGCGGAAGCGCGCTATAAGCGGGTCGTGGCCTCCATTGAGGCCGCCAAGTTCGCTGTTAAGGAATCCGAAGTGGCCGTGGCCAACACTCGAATTGTCGCGCCATTCAATGGAACGGTTCTGAAAAAAAATGCCGACGTTGGCGAGATCGTAGCTCCGTTGGCGGGGGCGGCGAGTTCCCGGGCGGCGGTGGTCACGATCGCCGACATGTCTTCGCTCGAAGTCGATGCCGATGTGGCCGAAGCTAATATCACTCGAGTCTCGGCGAACCAGAACTGCGAAATCAGGTTAGACGCTTATCCCGATCGCAGCTATCTGGGTCACGTCAGCAAAATCGTGCCGACGGCGGATCGGGCCAAAGCCACGGTCCTGGTGAAAATAAAATTTAAGAATTACGACGAGCGGGTCTTGCCCGACATGAGCGCGAAGGTCACGTTTCTATCCGCCGGCTTTGCTGAGGCAGAGGCGGTTCAGCCGTTTCTAGGATTGCCTTCGACGGCCGTGGTGACCCGCAATGGCCGGGAAGTCGTTTATCAGGTCAAGGAGGATCGGGCAGTGGAAGTTCCGGTCGTGGTCGGCCGATGGCTGGGCAATCTGGTCGAGATTAAGCAGGGTTTGAAAAGTGGCGAGAGGGTCATTGGCAACGTTACTGAAGAGATTCGTCCGGGCTCGAAAGTCTCGGTCAAGAAACAATGAGCCCAGCCGTTAAATGGAACGTCCGCTCATCGAAGTTTACAATCTGTTCAAGTCCTATCGTCGCGACCGCTTAGAGATCCCGGTTCTTCGCAACATCACGCTCACTGTTCCCGACGGCGAGTTCGTTGCGTTCATGGGGCCGTCCGGCTCCGGAAAGACAACGCTGCTCAATCTGATTGCCGGTATCGACAAGCCGACCGAAGGGACGATCCTGGTCGCGGGAACGGACGTCACGGTCTTGAGCGAAAGCGAACTTGCCGTGTGGCGTTCGCGGAATGTCGGTTTTATCTTTCAGTTTTACAATCTGATTCCTGTTCTGACGGCAGTGGAAAACGTCGAGCTCCCGCTGATCTTAACGCCGCTGTCAAAAAAGGAACGGCGTGCTCATGCAGAAATCGCCTTGGAGGTCGTCGGTCTTGCTGATCGCATGCACCACTACCCGCGCCAGCTCTCCGGCGGGCAGGAGCAGCGGGTTGCCATCGCGCGCGCGATAGCCACCGACCCGGCGATTCTGGTCGCGGATGAACCCACAGGAGATCTGGACAAGACGTCGGCGGAAGAAGTGCTCGACTTGATGGATCGGCTCAACCGGGAACTCAACAAAACGATCCTCATGGTGACGCACGATCCGCGGGCGGCTGAACGAGCTCGGCTGGTGCGTCACCTGGACAAAGGCGAGCTCGCCTGAGGAGACGATTTGGAACTACTGCGATTGCTTTTTCGCAACGCTTTGCGCCACAAGTTGCGCAACCTCCTGACGGTTATCGGGGTAGGCATCGCCGTGATGGCCTTTGCGCTGTTACGGACGGTCGTGAACGCGTGGTACGCGGGCGTTGAGGCCTCGGCTGCCAACCGGCTGATCACGCGTCATGCCGTGTCCTTTGTTTTTCCGCTTCCCCTGGCCTACCGCGATCGCATCGCTCAGGTGTCAGGCGTTGACAATGTGACTTACGCCACCTGGTTTTCCGGCGTCTATATCGACAAGAACCAGTTCTTTGGGCGGCTGGCGGTGGACTCCGAAACGTTCTTCGATGTCTATCCGGAATTTCTGATCGACAAAGAGCAGTTTGAAACCTTTAAACGGGAAAGAAACGCGACCGTTATCGGCGTCGACATCGCCAGCAGATACAATCTCAAAATCGGCGACATCATGACCCTCGAAGGCGACGTCTATCCCGGCACATGGGAATTTGTCGTGCGCGGTATTTATCAGCCCAGGGACCAGAGTACGGACCCGGCAACCATGATGTTTCATTATCAGTACGTCGAGGAAAGAGTCCGACAGGAAATGCCGCAGCGTTCCGGGGAGGTGGGTTGGTACATCGTGCGCATCCGCGATCCGGACAATTCAGCCGCCGTCTCGGAATCGATCGACCGCCTGTTTGCAAATTCCCGTGCCGAAACAAAAACCGAAACCGAGCGCGCTTTTCAGCAAAACTTCTTGTCTTCCGCGAGCGCGGTCATCACGGCGATGAACATCATGTCGTTTTTGATTATCGGGATTATCCTGCTCGTCGTTGCCAATACCATGGTCATGTCGGCGCGCGAGCGAACCCACGAGTACGCCGTGTTGAAGGCCCTGGGTTTTTCCGGCCCCCAATTGTTTTTCCTTGTCGCGGGCGAGTCGATGATCATCTCAATCATAGGCAGCGCCTTAGGCTTGTTGGTTACGATCCCGGCAGTCGAGGGTTTCCAAAACGCGCTACCCAAAGGTTGGTTTCCGATCTTTCATCTAAATCCCGAAACGATCGTTCTCGGCGGCGTGGCGGGATTCCTGGTCGGTCTGCTGGCTTCGCTGATTCCGATCCGACGCATCCTATCGACTCGAATCGTGGAAGGTCTCAGGTACGTCGGCTGAGTTTTCGCATGCAGATCCCCCTAAAGTACATCCTGCGGAGTTCTTCATCACGAAAGCTCACGACGCTGATTACGGTCCTTGGCATCGCGCTCGTTGTCTTCGTTTTTACCGCCGTGCTGATGATGGCCAACGGCGTTCGGCAAACGTTGAAATCGACAGGGTCGGACGACAACGTCACCGTGGTCCGCAAAGCGGCGGCGAGCGAGATCATGAGCATCATCGATCGTGAAACCGCGGGTATCGTCACTAACATGCCGCAAGTCGCCCGCTCCGGCGACGGGCGGCCGTTCAGCTCGAAAGAAGTGGTTGTGATCATCAATTTGCCGAAGCTCGGCACCGAAGGGATCAGCAACGTTACGGTTCGCGGCGTGGAAGAGGCCGTCTTTCAGCTGAGGCCGCAGGTTCGCATCGTCGAGGGCCGGATGTTCGAGTGGGGCGCCCGGGAGATTATTGCCGGCGCGGGAATTACCAGGCGGTTTGCCGGGGCGCAAATCGGCGAAAAGATCAAGTTCGGCGGCGATCTGTGGACGGTCGTAGGAATCTTCACTACGGACGGCAGCGGCTTTGACTCCGAAATTTGGGGCGATCTCAATCAAATCGCCGATGCGTTCAAACGGTCTTCTTTTTCCACCGTTACCTTTCGGGTCAACAATCCCGACGATATTACCGACCTCCTGACCGCTTTCGATGCGGACAACCGTCTGCAACAGTTCGCGCCCAAAAGAGAAAAGAAATTTTTTGAAGAACAGTCAGAGATGATGGCAGCATTCATCCAGATTCTCGGGCTTTTTATCACGGTTATATTCAGCACCGGCGCGACCATCGGCGCTATGATCACCATGTACGGCGCCGTCGCAAACCGGACGGTCGAGATTGGCACCCTGCGCGCGCTGGGTTTTTATCGGCGCAGCATTCTGCTGGCGTTTTTGGTGGAGTCATTGGTGTTGTCCTTCTCGGGAGGGGTCCTGGGCCTGGGAATCGCGTCCGTGCTGCAGTTCTTTACCATTTCGACCATCAACTTTGGTTCGTTTTCCGAGCTCGCGTTTTCATTCGCCTTGTCCCCAGGGATTATCGCAGCATCGCTTGGCTTCGCTCTGCTCATGGGTTTGATCGGCGGCTTTCTGCCCGCGGTACGGGCGGCTCGGCTGGATATCATTCAGGCGTTACGCGCTGTGTAATCAAGAAAAGGCTTTGACCATCCGAATGTCACCGCTAATGGGCTCGCTTGCCTTAGAGAAGCAAATCTTAGATTCGCCTGAGCTGCCGCGATTGACTTTGACCATAGTCCTACCCCTATGAGTCAAGCGTTGCCCAATTCGCGGTGCGTTGGCACAGTAAAATCAAGACGTCAATTCACGCAACGTATTGATCCGGGTGGATTGGAACCGAATTGAGAAAAAGACAGATAAAGACGAACAGCAAGGACCTGCGACACCACGGGAAGTTCGGCGTCAACTGGAAGCAATGTTTTCCAGAGCACCCCGCAAATGAACCGCTGAATCCGCGTTAAAACCGAAACGGTTTCGGTTCACCGTCCCGCAGGCGGTAGGAGCCTGCACCCTGACTGGGAGACGAGCTCCCCCGCGCCAGGAGGTAAAAGGGCCCGCACCGGATTTTTTGCCTGAGCGGCTTCTCGTTCGCCTTGCTCGGCTGCAACCGCGACGAGTTTTTTGGTAGCAACTTGTGCTCGCCTTGTTGGCGCTCGCCGTTGTGGTTCAACGGGTGCGAAATGATTTGCCCACCCGTGCTCTAAGCCGTGGCGTATTCGCTGCCGCTTAGCCTTCGTCATCATGGCCATCGCCAGCCAAGGCCCGCCGACGACGCAAGCCAGAATGAGCAAGTAAGCAATTCCTTCAGACATGGTCGTGCCTATTCCACACCGGTAGTAAAGCAATGTTCGGGCCACGACGGTTTTGTAGTAAATACGTTGTGAGAGCGGGGAAGGGTTGGTTGGATCTGTCAAATTGACGCATTATCCATGACAGATAGACACGCCAGCGGAGGCATCGGGACATGATCAACAGGCCCCCCAACGACGGCGGGAACCGCCGCGTCCATGCGCCAACGACGCTAAA
>DASQUN010000582.1:0-3379 GCA_035641275.1 Candidatus Udaeobacter sp.
TCATCTGAGTCACCCGGAGCAACGTGCAGGGTCTGATACTTACGGTTCGCTTGCCCGCACGTCACTTCAAGTCAGAAATTTTCCATCATGGGAAGGAGCACTAGCGTGAGCCAAATCTCGGCTCTGTACCAACGAGCAAACGCTGAATGTTGTCGCGATGGCGCGCGGTAATCAGCAGGGCGAAGAAAACACCCGTCGCGATTACGGTCGGGGCATAAGACAAAGACCAAAGCGTGATCGGTGCAGCCCACGCCGTGACGATTGAGCTGAGAGAAACGAGTCTGGTCGACACAGCGACCAAAATAAATACGCCCATCAAAATCAGAGTCGCCATCGGCGCTAGAGCTAATAAAACTCCGAACGCCGTGGCGACGCCCTTTCCACCCTGGAACCGCAAAAACACCGGATATAAATGCCCCAGGAAAGCAGCGCTGGCGACCAACGCCACCACTGTGGGATTCAAGCCTAACCAAATGGCGACAAAAACCGGCACAAATCCTTTCGCGACATCCGCACTCAACGTCAGGAGTCCCGGTTTTCTGCCCAGCGCGCGGGCGACGTTGGTGGCGCCGACGTTGCCGCTCCCGACCTTTCTAATATCTATTCCAGCCAATGCTCCGACGATGTATCCGGTTGGAATAGACCCAAGCAGATAAGAAAATATCATGACGATGATCTCCATTGCGGCCTGTCTGAATGCCAGCGAGATGGTTAGAATCGTATTTTCGTTCTGCGCCGTCGATCGCGGCGCAAGTAGTAGTTGCCTCCGCAAATCCATCCGATGAAAAAGAACGCCGCGGCAATTGCCGCGGCGAACATCAATTCTGTTTCGTGACCTTCTAGCATTTGAAGAATCGATGGGGACTTTTCTGGCGGATTTTTTTCCTCTTGAGACTTATCGACCGGGACGATTGATTTTGTCGCCGCCGGAGCTTTTGATGATGTTGTTTTACCAGCGAGTGGCGCTTGAGTCTTGCTTGGTGTTGTTGAGTCAGCCTTGCTTGGCGGCTCTTTGAGATTTGTCGGAGAGGCGGAACCGGGATCTGCAGCTTGCGCGACTGCTTCGTCGACAAATTTCAAATATTTATGAAATAGCTCGTTCCGGCTCTCAGTAGCGACCCTAGTATAACCAAAAACGATCGCATTCTTCTCCACCGTATCCGCGTCCAAGCTGACGATCAAAACCAAAATCGCTGGCGGAAATATTGAACGGGCATACCGCACGGGTCCCAGCATCGACCCAACTTATCATAAGGCTTTGAGATGTCTCAATAAATTTCCGCGGCAGGGTGTCAAGGATAAAAAAAGCCCCGCGCGGTAACATTCCGCGCGGGGCTTTCGATGATTGGAAAACTATTCTGCTCTACGCTGGTTTTCGATAAAAATCCGGATTCATTCGGGTCGAGGCGCCGGATTTGCTTAGCTCTTCTTCAAACATCTTTCGAATCCAAGGGGCCTCATCATAATACTCGATTTGATTTCCACCCGCTTTGACATCCTTATCCACTTTGGTGATATCGCCGAATCCTTCACCAAGGCTATATTTGATTCCGCCGAGGCGCGGCGGCAAATATCGAGCCCCCGTGGCGCCGGTGTTGAAGTGTTGGTGGAACATCATGGCCGGCGGGGTAAAAACACTGCCGTCCTGCCAGTCGTAACGCTTGGGCTCTTCTCCCTCTCGCCAGAAAAGCGAGAAACCCTTACCTTTGATGATAATGACATTGAAGCCGGGCCCATGCCGGTGCGCCTTTTTGTAAGTTCCCACCGGGAATTCGGAGATGTGCGCGGCCATTGAGCCGTTAGCTAGTTCCAACATGACGTTTTTGCCGGCCGCGCCCCGCTCCTTCCATTCTTCAAGCTGAAAATTCCGCGCATCGGCAATGAAATTCGTGTCCCAAACTCGGCCGGGATAGGCTTTGCCTTTGCCGCTGAAATATTCCGGGTCGCCATCGAACCGATCGACGAAATCCTGCGGCGTGTTGAATATGAAATCTGCGTTGTGAAACAGGTTAAAAACAATCGGCATACTATTGACAGAGAAAAATCGCGCGGGCTCGTCGCCCGAGCCATTGAAGTGCTGATACCAGCAGTTGAGTGGCAACGCGAACAGGCTACCGTCATGCCATTCAAACGTCTGCTTTGCCCCTTTTTCGTTCCAGATCGTCGTTGCTCCCCGTCCCTTGAGAACAAAGTGCAAATCTTCGTACAAGTGTCTGACGGGGTTAAGCTTCTTTCCCGGCGAGATCTCGCTCACGTAGGCACCCGTTGCGCCCTCGGCTCCTTCCATGTTGATAAACGCGCCGCTGCCTCCCGTTCTATCCCAGGGCTTTAATTCAACCTTTTTCAAGTCTTGGACGAAAAAGGTCTTGACGATGGGAATCCCTTCGCCGAGTTGCCACTTATCGTAATACGGGATGTTGTCCATCACGTTGTCAACTTGAGTCGCTGGCTTGGCCATTTATCTTCCTCCAAACAAAACCTCATATCGTATAACATTGTTGAAAGCAAGATAACTCGGGGCCATTGCGCAGGTGAGCGCGCCGCGCGTCCGCATCTCCGACACGGCGATGTCAAATTCACCCAGATCATTGACAACTAACTGGAAACTCTACTAAATGGCACCTTGACGCAGCGAACAGCCCGTCGCGAGATTAGCGCCGCTCGAAACCGATTTCTCACGCCAAAAAAGGAGAATTGCCTTTGGCCACAACCGTTGAAGCACCTATGGTAGGTAAGATCTTGAAGGTGGAAAAAACTGTCGGTGATCATGTCGAGGAGGATGAAGTCATCATAGTCATGGAAGCAATGAAAATGGAGATTCCTGTCGTTGCGCCGGTCACTGGAACGGTGAAAGAGCTAAGAGTTTCAGCCGGGCAAGCGGTCGAAGCGGAGCAAGCTCTCGCCGTCATAGAGTAAATCCCGCAGCCTAACTCACGGCCTTGTTCAAAGAGAACTAACCGATGGATAATTGGACGTTCGGCTGGACGTTGGCATTGATCGGCATGACCGGCACGATGCTAGTCCTGTGGATCTTGAGCCTGCTCATTCTGCTGCTGAAGAAAATCTTTCCTTACCAAACCGAAGAATCGGCGGCCAAGAAAGGCTAACTTCACCTCATGGAGTCTGCGATAATTTCGGGCCTGCAAGGACTTTTTCTTGGAGTTGCCAGCCTTCGTCCTGAGCACGTGATCATGATCCTTATCGGCTCGGGACTTCTCTATCTCGGCATCAAAAGGGGGTACGAGCCCTTACTCTTGGTACCGATTGGTTTCGGCGCCATTCTGGTCAATATTCCCTTGGCGGACCTGATGGGTAAGGAAGGCTTTTTGCGTTTCTTCTACGATGCCGGCGTGCTTACCGAAGTGTTTCCGTTGCTGAT
>DASQUN010000583.1:0-4864 GCA_035641275.1 Candidatus Udaeobacter sp.
CAGCCGACGAAAACATTGTCGCTTCTGAAATATTCCGCGGGCCTCCTTTTGATGCGAAGGCCGCCATACTCCAACTCTCTCTCCAGACGGTCATTCATTGTAGGCCTTGGCATAGGCAGTCGCCCAGGCCGGAAACACGACCTGTCCGTAAGCCGATCCTTCGGTAGGGTAGAGCACCGAATATTCAAGCCCGGTCTTTTCGAGAAATTGAACCCATTTTTCTGGCCCGACGGTGGGGTCGAATGTTCCGGGCTTTCGCTCTTCAAGTCGTGGAGTGTGAAATCGGTCCAGACTCGGGAGCGACCGTCTCGGATGGATATGTCCGGCGGATCTGAACGGGTCCCCGACATATTCATTTATTTCGTCAATCCGCTCCATTACGTGACCATCGCAATCGACGTATCGGTTAGCCTTAGCGTCACCTCAATGAGTTTGTTTGCCTTGTTCAGGCATAAAGAGAATCACTGGTCGCTGTCAATATGTAGACAAGGAAACGGAAATACCGCTCTCAATTGGAAAAGACGAACCCGGCCCTATGGAAGCTTTGTCACTCTTCCGGTGCTCCACCAGAGCGAGCCAAATCTTCGATCTTGACCTTTTCCACGTTCAGCTTTGCGGCGGCTTTCGTCATCCGATCCAAGACTTCGTCGAAACTCAAAGGCGCGGCGTCTTTGGGCCGGAAGCGGATCGGATTGATGCGCGCAACGACGAAGCTTTTCAGATAAGGGCTGGTGAGACCTTTGGATTTGAGCGCTTCGACTTTCTCGACGACGAGGTCATCGAGTTCCATGACGGCCTTTGCTCGTTCTTGGCGGATTTCTAAAGCCGCCCGCAGCGGCTTTTTCAAAAATTCGTCGGCCCGTCGGAGAATCGGATGGTAAGCTCCGCCGCTGAAGCGTGGGCGCTCGAGATAGCAGAGGCCGAGCGTAATAAGTGCGGCTTCTTCGAATTCGAGAGCATAGGTTTCTTCCGTTCCATCGTCCAGCGTCGCCAGCTCTGGGTACATTTTGATGACTTCCAGCGCGCGCTCGCGAAGATTGTGAGCCTTTTCCGTGTTCAGCGCGAGGATCTGATAGGCCGCGGAAGTCTCCGGTACGACAATTCCAATGATGCTCTTGGCGCCCAACGTGCGCATGGCCGACAAGCGGTGATTGCCGTTCGGAGTCCAATAGCGCGTCTCGCTGTCTTGGGTTTCTTTCCGGACGACGATGATCGGGTCGAGAAATCGCCCGAGCTTGGCAATGACGGATTCGAGTTTGCGGACATGAGTGTCGGAGAGATTTCGTTGGTACGGTGTAGGTTCGACGTGCTCGATCGGAAGCGCCGCCATAACTAACCACCGACCGCCGTAGGGCTCTCGGAAAGAAGCAAGAACTTTGCCGCCGTCGTGCTCTATGGCTGTTTGAAGCTCATCAACAGGACTCGGTGGAGAGCCGGTTGATAGGTCTTTCGGCGCGAGACCAGCGGACTTCCCGGCTAGCTTGCGCCGTTTCCGCGGTGCTCCGGACTTTTTTTTCGCCTGCTTCTCGGCCATGCAAGCTACCTGTGGCGGCTTCTCCTTAACACAGCAGCGCTTACTGTTCCAACCGCCGCATATTCGGCAAGAATATAGCAACACCCAGAGCCGTGGCTGCAACGAACGCGCCGCCAACCACCACAGCCATCGGGGCGCTGGCATATTCAGCGATAGCTCCGGCCATCAATCCGCCAACCGGCATGAGCTCCCAGGTAAGGCCGTAGATGCCCATCACTCGTCCGCGCAATTGATCTGGCAGGTTGACCTGCAGGATCGCGTTGATCGTTGTGATGTAAAACTGGCTTGCGATCCCGAGCCCACAGGCCAGTATCAGCGAGAGGGAATACGAGTTCGAAAGCGCAAATATAATGAGTAGGATGCCGAAAGTAATGGCGCCGGCGATGGCTTGCGACCCTTTCCTATGGGAATGGGAAAAATAGGCGACCGCGAGAACTCCGCAGAGCGCTCCCAAGCCGCCGGCGCTTTGCAAAAAGCCGAACCCTTGCGACCCGACATCAAGCACGTCGCGGGCAAAAACCGGCATGAGAATCAGATAGGACATGCCGAAAACGCTATTAAAAAAAGTCATGCTGATAAAAGTATAGTAGATCTCGTTCTTCCGAATGAAGTTTAGGCCGTCCATCATGTGTTGCAAGAGGCCGCCGCCAGCGATCGCGCTCGGTTCATGCTGAAAACGAATGCCAAGCCATAAGCAGACAGCGCTAAGCGATGCAAAGAAACAAAAATAGTAGGTGGGGCCGATGCCGACGAGATATATGAGCATGCCGGCCACAGCGGGACCCACGAGCCGGTTTAATTGCCAAATTGTTCCCCCGACGGCGACCGCGTTGGGGATATCTTCCCTGGGCACCATCTGCGGCAACAGAGCCATCCGGCTCGGCCGGTCGAAAGCTCTGATGCAGCCCGATAGAAACGCGAGCGTCATGACGTGCCACAATGCGATCCACTGGGCGACGACGAGCGTGGCAAGAATGAGAAGGATCGAGGCCGAACCAACTTGGGAAAGAATCATGATTCGTCTTCGGTCCGCGCGGTCGGCAACGACGCCGCCGAGGAGAGTCAGCGTGATGGTCGGAGCGGCAAAGGCCAGGCCGGTGAGACCGAGCAGGAGCGGCGAGTTGGTCAGTTCCAAGACCAGCCAGCTTTGCGCCACGCCCTCCATATTCTGGGCGAGCACAGAGGAGAGCTGCCCAAACCAGTAAAGGCGATAGTTGCGGTGGCGTAGGGCGCTCAGAATTTGAACGAATCGTCGGCTTGCAGGAGCGGTCTGAGCGGTTGCGTGTGACATTTTGTATTAAGCGCGCAAAATCTGCACGGGCCAGCGCCATTTTTGATTAATTCCGCCACACTGTCAAAAGAACCCGTTGCGGATCGGCGTTTGAGTAAACGGATGCTACCTCTTATCATGATTCGATATCTAAGAGGAAAGGCAGTTTAGCATGGCCAATTACGATTACGACCTTTTCACCATCGGCGCAGGCTCAGGCGGCGTGCGCGCCAGCCGGGTGGCTGCGGCTTATGGCGCAAAAGTGGCGATAGCGGAAGAGCGCTATCTGGGTGGCACCTGCGTCAACGTCGGTTGTATCCCAAAAAAATTGCTCGTCTATGCCTCACACTTCAGTGAAGATTTCGAAAACGCGGCCGGGTTCGGTTGGGCCGTCGGTGAACGGCATGTGGATTGGGTCAAGTTAATCCAGAACAAGAATAAGGAAATCGCGCGACTCAATAGTGTCTATCGTAAGTTGCTACAGGAGTCCGGAGTGACCATGATCGACAGCCGCGCCGTGGTCGTCGATCCTCATACCATCATCATCGAGGGAAAGAAAATCACCGCTAAATACATTCTCGTGGCTGTAGGCAGCTGGCCGGTGGTGCCGAGGATTCCCGGCTGTGAGCACGCAATCACATCTAACGAATTTTTTTTTCTCCCGAAGTTGCCCGGCAAAGTCATCATTGTCGGAGGCGGTTATATCGGTGTCGAGTTCGCCGGGATTTTCCAGGGCCTGGGGGTGGAGGTGACACAACTCTACCACGGCCCGTTGTTTCTCCGCGGATTTGACGACGATTGTAGGCTGACTTTGGCTGAAGAGATGCGCAAGAGAGGAGTCGACCTTAGGTTTAACACGGATATCGAGAAGATAGAGAAAGTCGGCAGGGGCTTGCGCGCGACCCTCACGGCAGGAGCCATTCTAGAAGCGGACCAAATCCTGTATGCGGCTGGCCGCATACCGAACACCAGGTCGCTTGGTCTTGAGAAGGCTGAGGTAGAAATGGCAATGAATGGCGCCGTCGTGGTGGATGACTTTTCCAAAAGCAATATCGACAGCATCTACGCTGTCGGCGATTGTACGGATCGCATCATGCTGACCCCCGTTGCCATCGCTGAGGGCCGCGCAGTTGCTGAAACCCTGTTCAACAACAATCCGATGAAACCCAGCTACACGAATGTGCCTTCTACCGTTTTCAGCACGCCCAACCTTGGTACGGTTGGGCTCACGGAAACCCAGGCACGCGAGCAATATAAAAGTATCGACGTTTACAAGACCACCTTTCGACCTCTAAAACACACTCTAACAGGTCGTGATGAGAAGATCATGATGAAGATCATCGTCGATCCGGCAACCGACAGGGTCGTAGGCTGTCACATGGTGGGCCCAGAGGCAGGCGAAATCATTCAAGGGTTGGCGGTCGCCATGAATTGCGGTGCAACCAAGACTCAGTTCGATGCCACTATCGGGATACACCCAACTGCTGCCGAAGAGTTTGTTACCATGCGTATCAAGGTTACCGCCGCGTCCTAAGTTTTCTCTGGGCTATTCAATCAGCCAAAGCAATTTTGCCCGATTTTGTCGCGTTGGCATGCCAGGTCACCGGTATGCAGTGGTGGCTACCGGCTGTGAGACTGGTAAAATCAAGGCAATTTAGGCTGGCATAATGGTTGCTGTCTCTACTTACCGTCGATATCGAAGAGAGGATCTTATGGATCGGGCAACTTTCCGCGAACAGCTGCTGGCTGTAATGGAGGGCAAGGATCACTGGGCCTGGCCTTCTTTTACTTCCGGAAAGGTCGCCAAGGAGCGGCTCCATCTTCATTTCGAGCAGGAATACGCGACCTATGTTCGTGATTTTCCGGTGATGGTGGGTTGGGCATACGTACGCTGCCCGATCCCAGAAGTCCGCCGCAGCCTGGCTGAGAATCTCTATGAAGAAGAAACGGGCGGCTTGGTCGCTGGGAGGCCGCATCCAGAGCTGTTTCTTGAGTATCCTCGTGGACTGGGCATGGATCTCCGCCGATTTGAAAGTATCGAACTGCTGCCGGCCGCAAAA
>DASQUN010000584.1:0-5531 GCA_035641275.1 Candidatus Udaeobacter sp.
GGTAGCGCGGTAACCCAACGGAACATTTCATTTTCAGCGAGGACCCGAGTATGCTTGCCGCATGCTCGGGTACGATCCGGAGGAACTGGCGATGATTCCCGCAGAATCGACCGCGTCTTTTTCCGGGGTTGGAAATCCCCACCGCATCGGCCCGATCGAGCCCGGCGAAACCGTGCTTGACATCGGCTGCGGCGCCGGCGTGGACCTCATGCTCGCCGCGCGCCACGCCGGCCCACAAGGCCGCGCCATCGGAGTCGACATGACGCCCAGCATGCTCGAGCTGGCTAAGCGCGCGGCCTTGAAAGCCGGCCTGTGGGAAAACATCGAAATTCGTCGCGGCATCGCCGAGGATTTGCCGGTAGAAACGGAAAGCATCGACGTTGTCATATCCAATGGAGTCCTCAATTTATCGGCGGACAAGATTGCCGCGTTTCGCGAGATCCAGCGCGTGCTTCGGCCCGAAGGCCGCTTATATCTCTCCGAGGTTGTCGTGCAAGGAGAGCTTTCTCTTGCGGCACGCAGCGATGTCGATCTCTGGGTGTCCTCAATTGGCGGCGCTCTGTTAGAAGTAGAGCTTTATGAAATTGCTGCTGGGGTTGGTTTGACCGACGGCAAGATCGCCGAGCGCTTCGATTGTTACGAAGGGACTTCTGTTAAGGCCAAGTTGCTTGAAGGTCTTGTCGTTCAAGGAGTGAATTTCCTGGCTCGCAAACTCCCGCGCGCAAGAGAGACTAGGGATCAGCACTCGTCGAGCTGGTCAATGTAACTGGATGCCAACACCTTCTAAGAAAAATACCAGGACGGCGTATCTTACGGTTCTCGCCCTTATCGCCTTTGCTGCCAACTCGGTCTTGTGCCGATTGGCCCTCGGCGAGTCGGCCATCGACCCTGCAAGTTACACAGCGGTAAGGCTGATCACTGGGGCGATTACTTTGTGGCTAATTACCGCTTTCCGCCGGGACGGATCTTTCAGAAAATCCGGGGGCAGCTGGATTTCTGCGGCGATGCTTTTCTTATATGCCGTGACTTTTTCCTTCGCTTACATAAGCTTGAGCGCCGGAACCGGAGCGTTGATCTTATTTGCCGCGGTGCAAATCACAATGATCGCGGTCGGCCTCTATACGGGCGAAAGACCGGAGATATTGGAGTGGTTGGGATTATTTATAGCCATCTCTGGTTTGATTTATTTAGTGTCTCCCGGGATCACCGCACCGTCCATCGTCGGATCGGTTCTCATGGCCACCGCCGGAATCGCCTGGGGTGTTTACTCTCTGAGGGGCCGCGGAGCCAGTGATCCTATTGGCGTCACTACGGACAATTTTCTGCGCACGGTGCCCTTGGCCATCGGCCTCATTGTGTTATGGGTATCGACGCTGACCATAACTCCAATGGGTTTTCTCTGGGCGGCTCTATCCGGATCCATGACATCGGGAGTGGGCTATGTTTTGTGGTACGCGGCGCTGCCTCGCCTGACAGCGACACGAGCGGCTACGGTACAGCTATCTGTGCCGGTGATAGCGGCGCTCGCCGGCGTAGTCGTTTTGGGTGAAGCGATTAGTCTCCGTCTAGTGATATCAGCCGTGGTGATTCTGGGCGGAGTCGGCATGGCGATTTGCCGCGGCAAAGCGACGCCCGAGCAGCACGAGTCTTCAGCCGCTGTGATGCGCCCCCACTCACGCTTCTGAGAGATCGGCTCGGCTACTTCCCCAGTTAGGGACTGTGGCGCAATTCCGTTCATGGTTCGAGAGCCTCACCACGAACGGAATTGTTTGAACGCAAATTTGAAGTGCTTACCCGTTCGCCCTGAGCCCTCGACGGGCTCGGTACTGAAGGCTGTCGAGAGGGCCTGCCCTGAGGCCCCTCGAAGGGTCGAAGGGCTCCGAGCGAATTACGACACAGCCTCTTAAAGAGGCGTGGAATCCGCTATTTGCTGCAGCGTTTTGGCTAACTGGGTTGCAGGTGAGGAAGGCGTTACGGCGAATTCGCTGATCGCGGGCAACACCTCGCCCCAGTAAAGCGATAAAGGCGCCTGCAGCGCCTCGTTCAGCTCGGCGGGTTCCGGTACGCGGTTCTCCACTGCAAGAGCCTGGCCCATTAAGAGAATCGTTTCCAGGGTCGCCTCACGGGCCTCTTCGATGAGACCGCCGCCTTCGAGTAAGAGCGCCATTTTGAGCTTCCGGCTTGATTTTTGACGATAGGCGAGGGCCTTTTGCTTTTCGCTCTCAGAAAGAGAGATGGCGGCGGGCGCATCGCCGTCGCGGGAGTAAAGAGGCCGGATCGCGCGGGTCGCAGAAGCGATCAAGCCCGCAACTATCATTCGTTTGAGCGCCTCGTCGGTGCCTCGATCTATTACCTCAATCCTGGAAAGCGGATCGGAGTGACCATTGGCAAAAACTTCCTTATGAAGCGCTATGAGCTTTTCGCGCCAGAAGGCGGCGTCTGCATCGACGACCGCCACAAGAACTGAGTGAGAGCCCTCGTGGGGATAGCGTTCTTCGCAGCGCACCAGAGCCTCGCGCAGTCTTTCCGCAGCCAAAGAGCTGAAGGCCTGGGCGCGATCCGCAGGCAAGACTTCCGATCTTTCCGCCTCATGGCCAGTTGGGGAAGGCGCCGGGCCGAGCATCTGTTGCAGACGGGCAAGTAAAGCCTGCCGCCCGCCTTTGAACCGAATTTCTTTCAGATTGCCACGCAACTCGAGAACGCCATCCGCCAGCGCCTGCTTGCTCGCCAGGGTCTCAAGCATGCGATGCTCGATAGTTCCTTCGGAGACCAGGTTCACCACCGTAACTGAGCGAGTCTGGTTTTTGCGCCAGGCGCGCGCGATCCGCTGTTCCAGACGGGCCGGATTCCACGGCAAATCGCAATTGACAACGACACTGGCGTTCTGCAGGTTCAACCCGGTGCTTCCAGAGTCCGTGCTAAGAAAAACGCGGCAGTCGGGATCGTTCTTGAAGAGCAAAATCTCCGCTCGCCGGCGCCGCTGAGGGACCGAGCCCGTGTGGAGCGCGTAGCCAATTCCCAGCCTCTTACATAGCTCCCGGACCAGCTCGAGCATGCGCTCCCACTCCGCGAAGACCAAAACCTTCACGTCGGAGTTTTCCCGGCACTCCTCGAGTATTTTTTCGAGCTCCCGCAATTTGGGACAAGCCTTCTCGTTAGGGTCGAGGATATAGTTGGTGTCGCAAACCATGCGCATCATCGCGAGCGCGCGCAGGAGCTTTTCGGATTCTTCCTGAGTGAGCGGGCGTCGCTTAGCGATGCTGGCGAGGCGCGCCACCTGCGCATAGTATTCTTCATAGCGGTCTTTCTGCTCCCGGCTCAGTGGAACAAAGAAGGTCCGTACCGTACGCTCGGGCAGCTCGGTCTCCACGTCGGTTTTGCGACGGCGCAGCATGAACGGCTTGATCTTCGCATGCAGTTGGTCCAGGTTACGGTAGCCGGCAGGCCGGCCGCGTTCATCCAGCTCATAAAACTCCCGGTTGAAGCGAAAGAGCGGACCCAACAGAGCAGGGTTGAGAAAATCCATCAAAGAATAAATCTCATCGATCCGATTTTCGATTGGCGTGCCAGTCAGGACGAACGCGTAGCGGCTGCGCATTCGCTTCACCGCCTGGGCCGTTTTGGTGTTCCAGTTCTTGATCCGCTGCGCTTCATCCAGGATGATCGCATCCGGCTTGAGTTTTACATTGACGTCTAACGAATCCCTCACCATCTGCTCGTAGTTAACGACAGTGAAAAACCGCGCCGAGAGGTAAAGGGAAAGCCTTTGCCGCCGTGGCCCGAAGACCAGTTGATAAGGTAGCTTGGTAAAGCGCTGGATTTGCTCCTCCCATTCCGTCTTCAGCGAAGCCGGAGTGACGACCAATACTCTTGATACCTTTCCCAGCCTGTGAAGAAGCGCGCAGGCGGCAATCGCCTGAATGGTTTTGCCCAATCCCATTTCATCGGCCAACAGGGCACGCTCTTGAAAAGCCAGATGCAACATCCCTTCTCGCTGATAAGGGTAAAGCGGAACCAGCGTTTCCTGGGGCGGCCACTCCCCTGCCTGAACTTTTCTTTCGTATTCTCTGAGCAGCGCTTTTCGCTCCTCCATCTCTCGTCGCGCGTTAAGCCAGGGGCCCACCTCCTGAGAGATGCGGAGATTTTGAATCCCGGTTTGGCGCAGTTGCTCTAGAGCCTGTTCCAGGTCATCCCTTTGAATTCGCCCATCCGAGGCCAAATATTCACGCAGGGGCCGGGGCACTCCATTTTCCATCCGTTCGATGCGAAGCGTTTGCGCAACCTGATCGGGAACGATGTCGATGAAGGAAGATTCGCCTTCTTGCGCACGATGAAAAAGACGCGGATAGCGGGCCTCTAGATAGAGCAGGGTGGCCTCCACATGTTTGCACGTGCCTAGGCCGTTCGTGCGAAAGTCCACACAGGTACAGGAAAACAGTTTTCTCGCAAGACTCCTTATCTCCACGTCGTAGGCCATTCCGCTGTTGGAGCCGACGCGGAAATTGGAGAAGATCGGATGCCGGCGATCCAGCCGGATCACATGGGGCCTTTCAGTTTGCGCGCGCCATCGACGCTTGTTGAGTTCGTCAACGTCCGTCGTTCGCCAATCATGAGAATGGGGAAGGGTGATTTTAAGACGCCCCGCGGAGGGGGCCGTGTTAGCAGTAGCCATAAACTCTCTGCGCTTTGAGATTGATTCAGTTGACTTTTAATTTTCTTCTCTAGCAGTTTTGCTTCTGTTTGCAAGAAATTTTTCGTCCTTCGGAAAAAAAATTGCCGGAGATCGAACCCGCCGTCGCTGCCACCGTTTTTAAGAGGCTTTGTCATCATTCAAAATCATTAGGTCAGTCTCCCGGAAGTAGTTCAGGCGCAACTTTATGTGGGAAATCACCCCAGATAAATGCGCTGGTGTGAATGAGCGATCGCGAACTTTCTTATAACCGAGGGGTGCCGACTTGACGTTTAAGCCAATCTACTGATAGCAAGAACTCGTAATCGTTGGTCAATATTTGTCACGGAAGCAATGGCGGTCATAAAAATGGATAGCCGGGAGTTTGCCAAGACAATAGAAAGACAGGTTGCCGAGTTCTGCGCGTCTCTCGATGCCAAGTTGCCGGCGTACAGCTACATCCCGCTGACCACGGACGAGACACGGATTAAAGTTATGCAAAGCCGGTTGTTCAACGAAGTGCGAGCGGGAGAAATCTTTGGCGGGTGGCTAAAAAGCACCCCGGAATTAGATGTGAAGAAGATCCTCGCCGAAGCGGCTCATGAAGAATACGTCCATGCAACCTATCTCGAAGAGGCGCTCCGGCAGAAGGGCGCGGTGCCTTATGACTACAAACCGCTGCCGGCGCAGATGGCAATGTTCAACGCTTTTGAAGGTCTAACCGACACGGTGGAACGGATCGCCGCGTTTCCGATGGCAGGGGAAGGCGTGGCCGATTACCTGATCGCCAAGAGTTTAACGGCAGCCACCGTGCCGAAGTGGGTCACGGAGCCGTATCAAAAGATTCACGCAGATGAAGAAG
>DASQUN010000585.1:0-3127 GCA_035641275.1 Candidatus Udaeobacter sp.
GTTGATGCCGGCCGCTCCGGCCATGCGCCGGGCGGCATCTGGATCCATTTCGCGCTTGGGGACGGTTTGCTTTATATGGGCGACCACTCAAGCGAGTCGATAGTCTACGCTTACGACGCGCCGCCGCCGGCGGCGACGGTCGTCCTCGATGCTTCGTACGGTAGTGACGACACGCCGGCCCGCGACCGCTTCACAAAATTCGATCCGTTGTGCGGATTGTCGGGAGTGCTATTGCCGGTGCCCGAAGACGGGCGCGGTCCGGAGATCGTGCTCTACCTGGCTCGCAAAGGTTGTTCAACGTTGCGAATCGATGACGGGCTGCGTTCGGCGCTGCGGCGATTAGCGGGCGCCGATCGCCCATCGGTGCGCGAGGGAGTCGCGTCAGAAATCGCGCAGCTCGCCGAAGCAGCGGGAGCCATCGACGGCGCGCATGGGGTCATGCTTGCAAGCCGCGCCGATGGGACTGCGGGAGAAGCCGCCCGCTTGATCGAACAATGGGAGAACACGACGGAGCCTGCGATCGTATTTACGGGATACATCCCAACCGGCACACCGGCGGAACGCCTTGTGAACAATGGGCGCGCAAGTTATCTGCGATGGAACGTCCATCCGCGTCTTTCGGAAAACGCTGCGCTGGTGCGCGCCACTCATGCCAGAACCGTAGTCCCAGCCTTTTGCGAGAGCAAGGATTTGCCTGCGCTCTCGCGGGCGTTCGACCCGGCACAAGTAACCATCGATTGTCCGCTCATGCTATGACGGCCGAATCTCCCACGATTCCGCTGCTGGCGCGGCCGTTTTATTTCCTGCGCCACGGCGAAACCGAGAGCAACGCCGCCGGCACCATTGCCGGGTCTATCGATGTGCCTCTTACTGAGCGCGGACATGCGCAGGCGCGCGCGGCAGCGGCCGCGCTTGAAAACTGCGGTATTACTGTCATCTATTCGAGCGCGCTGCGCCGCGCCCGCGACACTGCCGATTACATCGCCGGCATGCTCAGGCTACCGGTCTCTATCGTCCCAGAGCTGGCAGAGCGGCATTGGGGTGTTCTCGAAGGTAAACCGCGAGAACTGCGCGTGCCTGGTATTACGCCGCCAGCCGCGGAAACACCCGAGGAATTCACCGCCCGGGTCTTTAGAGGCCTCGCCAAAATCAAGCCCGAGGACCTCCCGCTCATCGTCTCGCACTCCGGCGTGTTCCGTGTCCTCTGCCGCACCCTCGGCATCGCCGAACCCGTTGAACAGGTTGCCAATGCGCGCCCGGTGCGGTGCAGACCGCCCGATGCGCAACACCCGAGGTGGCGATTCGAAGTGCTATGAAGAGTTCGCGCATTGCATGAGACCCTCCTCATTTCGGTGTGCGTGTCGTCATGGGCTCCTCATGTTCATTGAGTGTCTGCTGTCATTAGGCCGGCGAAGTCTCAGCCCGACCGGTTGTAGATTCGGAAAGCGCAGCCAGGCTGAGGTGCGCGAGCCGCTCCCGGTCGACTGTAATGCAAGTCTGGAAAGCGCTAGCAAGGTCCAACAGTTGCTCCAGCTCTCGGCTCATTAAAAATCGTTTCTGCACGGTTTCCCGAGCCGCCTGGCCTAGCCTTTCTTTAAGCGACTTGTCCTTGAGGATTCGCCCCATCGCCTCGGCCGCTTCCTCGACCGATGAGACCAAGAAGCCATTTACGCCGTCTTGGATCTGGTGCTTGATCCCGCCGCAGCGCCCGCCGATCACCGCGGCGCCCTTCCACATGGCCTCGGTCACGGTAAGCCCAAACCCCTCGCGAACGGATTTCTGCAGGATCACGGCTGCCCGGCGCTGTAAGGCGTTGACCAGAGCACTATCTTCGACCGTGAGAACATGGATACGTTCCTGCTTGTGCTGAAGGACCGATTCGAATACTTCCTGCCCCTCAGGGTCGTCGGTGGCGATGTTGCCCAAGAGCACCAAGGTAGCGGCCACCTCCTTGCTGGCGATCTTGAACGCCTCGATCACTCCTTCGGGATCTTTCCACCGATCAAACCGTGAGATCTGCGCGACGATGGGGAGGTCGTCAGGGATGCCGTAGTGATGCAGTCGGTCCTTGATCTCTCGCTCGGATAGCTCGGCGTTCTTCACAGAGAAAGGATCAATCGCCGGCATGATAAATACCTGGGGCGGACTCAGTTCGCGGGCGTATTCGGGCAGCGAAAGAATTACCGCATCGTACTGTTCGACGAATGGTTTCAGATAATTCCACACTTCTGGGTTGGGTTGAGAGAGATCCACGTGGCAGCGCCAGACCCAAGGGCATTGCCGGCGATAATTCGCAATGAGGGGCAGAGGCTGGGGGTCGTGGACGATCACGAGATCGCACTCCAAATCCATGCGCGCGGCGTTTTGGAGCATCACTTCCTCGTAAATTTCTTTCTTGAGATCGGTGAAGTTGATCTCTGCGCCTTGCAAAGCGTTGTGAAACTTCTTAGTCACACTGAAGAAATCAGGGCTGCCCTGGATCAGGCGCCAGTCGGCGCGGATGCCGACGCTACGCGCAAGCAGGGTTCCTGAAGACAGCATCTCCGCCACCCCGCCGCCATAGAATGTGGAGCTGATATTGACCACTTTGAGCCCGCGCAGGCGTTGGGCCTTGCGGGTAATCCGCTCTACGGTCTCGGCGCCGATCAGCGGCACATAGTCTTCGACGCTGACGAGCCAGGAATGTTTTTTCATTCTATCTCCTTTCCCCATGAAATTTTTTCGCAAGACGGGCGACGAATCGTTCACTCCGAGAAAACGGGTTTCCGGAATGCCTCAAACATATTCTATGTGAACTCTTAAACCGCGATAGTCTTTGTTTATCAAGACCGCATCGGACGTTCGTCTTTGACGTTTTCGTTGCCGTGGTTCGCTCGTCTCAGGAAATTTCATCTGATCTCCATCGGCGCACAACCGTATCTTCTTGCATCGGCTGTCGTCGTTGATCGATGGAAGCGTGACGGAGAAGGTTCCACCATTCGAGAGACGGAGTCTTGGTGATTCGGGCTATTACCGAGGGATGAATAATGAAGGACTTGCACAAAAAGGCTGTTTAGTGGATCTTATAATAGTTTACGCACACGCCTAATCGTGTCGGAATTTTGAGCATGCAGCTCACGACAGTAAA
>DASQUN010000586.1:0-3619 GCA_035641275.1 Candidatus Udaeobacter sp.
CGCCGGCTCAATGCCGGTGACGCTCACACCGAACCACTGAGCAAGCAAAACGGTAAACCGACCGGTGCCTGAGCCAACATCAAGGACTCTAGTCGCCCCTCCCAGGTATGGCTCGAGGGCCGAACGCCAGACTTCTTGAGCATGCGGCGAAACAGCGCGGCCCGCATTGAAATCACGCGCCATGGAACCTTCATAATCAACCCGGCCAGGACGAAAACGATTTGCCACGATTGCGTCGATCAAACCAATTCAGTCGAGTCGTGAAGCCTGAGAAAAACCAGACTGTTCGCGAGTCTTGTGTTTTGAGCCGCTTCCCTGATGCTTGACGTCATACAAACTAACCATTCACGGCACCCTCCTGACGCTTCAATAAGGGCAAGGCAAGCAGCGGCAATAGTCCCGTTGCTCCAACAGTGATCATCAAGTTTCCGAGGTTACTGTAGTCTTGTTGCGTCACCGAAAAGAAATCATTCAAATAACGGGTAAACAGCTCGCTGGCCGACAACGCCAAGTTCATCAGTGAGGCCATGATGGCGAATGTCGTTGCTTCCGCACCGGGTTTAGCTGATTTTGCGATGAGTACCAAGATAGGGACCATGGTCAGCTGGCCCAACGGCGCCGAAATCGTCGTGTCGATGAAAGCGAACATCCGCGGCGACAGCCCCAGCCATTCGTTGACACCGTAAAAGAGTCCAATGCTCGGAAGATACAAGAGGGTTCCCGCCACGATCACCCAAAACAGGGTAAAACTCACCGGCCGTTCCACGATGGTTTTCCGAAAGACGAGGAGTCCGATGAGGCTCAAGACCGAGCTCACTTGAGACAACAGTCCAAGAAACTGCTGATCAAAACCTAGGCGATCGATCGCCCAGTATTGATAACCCTGGCCGACCGTCGGAGTCGAACGAAATAGAAATATGACAACTGCGGCAACCCCGACAGAGCGTGAGATTCCGAGCGTCTTTAGAAGAAAGGCGATCAAGATTCCCGAGACGACCAGGACAATTTCCTGGGCGTAGGGCACATCGAAGATTTGCAGCAGCACACCCAGCAGGGCATAGCCCAACCCCGTGACAATGATCACGAGCGGCCTTCGACTATCTGGAGCATTTTCGCTCGCGATTTTTGCTGACGGCCGATCAGACCTTGGTATCAACGCTATGCTTACGGCAACGATCAAGGGCAAGGCCATGGCAATGGCAAATACTCCCCTCGCCCCGATCTGGCCTGCCAGCCACCCGCCCAAGTACCCGACGCTAATGCTCCCGATAAGTAGCGCCATTCGGCCCAAAGCCTGAATTTGTCCCAGTTCCTCGTCGTTCTCCGCCACTTCCACGCTCAGAGCATCCGCGACGACATCCTGGATCATGAAACCGACCGTCACGGCCAGCATGGTCAACAGAAACGCCCCTTTAGTTTGGACCACAGTGGCCATCGCCGCGTACCCGACCAAGGAACATATCGCGCCTAACAACAGATAGGCGACCCGGCGACTGCCAAGAATAGGGTAATGATCCGAGGCCGCTCCAACGACCATCTTCATACCCCATGGCAACCCCAGCCAAAAGCCGATCTCGGCCACTTCCGCCGGCGTGAGCCGCAGCGCATCCTTTTCGAAGAATACCAACGCAACGCTCGTGATCGCACTAGCGCCGTAACAAAAATAGGTCAAGAGCACCGGCATGAACCGGAGCCTTAGCTGACCAAAGATTCGTTCTACGAGACTTCGCAGGGGATGCTCCGAGGAGGCTCTGACTTGTCGCGCTGGTTACTCACTTGGGTTATGGCAGTAGTCGGGGGTTGAATTGCAGTCCAGTCACGGCGCCTTATCAACATCTCGCGGCGATTGGGCCGCGAGCCTCTCAAGCTTTTCTTGCAGGAAGCCGATGTGCAGCCTCAGGTGGTACAACTCCCCCGTATAGGAGAGAGGAACCGAAACCGAAGCGACCTCGCGTTCAAGCTCTTTCAATCGATGGATGAGAGACTCCGCATCGCCGGCAACTGCACCTTTCTCGACCACCGAGTCGATTTCGCGAACCGCCGCATACCAGCGATAAATCTTCGACCGGACCCGCCAATTGTAAAGTGGTGGGGCAATCCTAAACAGCGGGATCAAAGCCAAGAAAGGTAGGATCAGTATTTTAAGACGATCCAGGAGCACGGCCGTTCCATACGGCAACCATCGGAACAGAAAAGATGGGCCGTTGGTGATATAGCGCCGGGCATCTTCGTTCAAAGGGAGATCGACGAAGTCGGCCGATGGAAACAGCCGCTTTCGCTCCAGCACGCCTCCCGTTTGATGTACCGTGGTCATTGCGTTCAGGAGCGCGGGAATCAGGCTCGCGTTGAGATCCCGACGAGCGGCCAAGTTGGCCGAGACCGCCACGAGTGTGGTGTCACGGGACGGAATATTGTGCTCGAGGTTCAGCACCCCTTCGCTGAGAGTCACCGGAGTTAGAAAAGGAAACAAATGGCTATAGGCATGCGCCCGGTCGAAGTTGAGGAGTTCGATGGTTCGTTCCTGTAAAAGACTGTGAATTAACGGCGCCTCGGGAGAGGCGACAACAAACGCAGCGTCGATTTTACCTTGCGACAGTGCAGTAACAGCCTGTGCCGCATCCCCCTGGATCAATGTCGCATTTGATTCCGTAATACCGGTGGCGGAAAGGAGCTGCATTGCCAGCAGATAAGTGCCGCTCCCGGCAGCACCGACGGCCACGCGCTTTCCTTTCAATTCTGAAAATCGTTTAAGGATTTTCTGTTTGCGAGTAAAAACCCAGACAGGCTCAAGAAACAGGCTTCCAAGGGATTGCAATCGTTCCTTATCGTCGTTCGTCGCACTGCCTCCCTGCACCAGCGCGAGTGACACTTCACCGCGTTTTAGTAAGTCGAAGTTCTCCACGGATCCGGCGGTCGAAACCACTTCCAGGGAAATGCCGTCGTTCGCCAGCAGGCGCGCGTACCGTTGGGCGAAAGCATAGTAAGCCCCGTTCTTCGCTCCCGTTGCAATTCGAATGGCCTTCGGCGGCGGGGCGCCCACATACTGGTAGGCAACCACGAACCCGACGACAACGATCAATGTGAGTAAACCCCATACCTTGACGAACTCCGCGAAAGCTGTTGAAAGACGTTTACTCACTGCCGTGCACCTTCTGGAGCAGATTTCTACACCGGGCTACTTTTTCCACCGTTAACATCTGAATGCAACGCGATTCAGCGGAATTGTTCGCCGGAAGCAAAGCTGACGGCGCTGATAATGTCGGCGAATCCTGCATGGCGATCTTCTAAGTTGCAAGCGCTATGTAGGAATGTTCATTACCATTATGGCTCACCTTGACGATCAAAACTCGACCGAAGGGCGAGGCTGGAGGCCGCAGACGTAGAACCGGAGAAGTTCTGCCAGGCCTGGACCGTTGGAATAAGCAGTGAACGGGGTTGGCGAGGGTGGCCATTGCGGCAAAGACCCATCGGCTGCGGCCGGAAGCCTTGCCCTGAGGTCCAGTTTCCGGGAATGACGTCAGCAATGTGAAGACACTAACTAGGCACACAAAAATTCATAACCGAAAGAAGAACAATCTGTCAACGGACTGTATGAAAGATCGGCCAGCCCGAAGGAACC
>DASQUN010000587.1:0-2757 GCA_035641275.1 Candidatus Udaeobacter sp.
TGATTTGCGACAACGCTTTGCTTATTGCTTACGCAGCTTCCAAGAAAAAGGTTTCAGCGGATATGATTGAGGAAGTTGCGCGCGATTTACAGCTCATTACGCCGTCGCTCAATGAAGGGAGACGGCCCCAGGCAGGTGCTAAACCGTCAAAGGACCGAAATGACATTCTGGATGAGCTGCGAACTAAGGATGGTACGTCAACCTGGGTGTCACGAAAGCCGCCATCGGAATCCCCAGAATTTTTTCTAGAGAGGGGGCCATCACATCGTGAAGCCCGCCGTAAGAGGAAGCTGGCGGGACTGGGAGTTGGAATGTTTGTCGGCATCCTCGTAGGGATTGGGATCGGCGGCGCCATATTTTACTTTCGAACCAGCCATGATTATCGTCCGGACTTGCCAAGTCACATAGAAAATCGTGCGGACCAGGGGCGGGAGAATCTCAAGCAGGCGAAGCTAATCCCGGACGCTTTGAAGGAAGACAGCTCGAATCAACTGCCTGATATGCAACTGCCAGCGCCCAATGAGCTAGCGCTCGAAGCCGAAAATCTAAAAGATCAAAGTCTAGAACAGCGGAGTGTGACTGCTCCAGAGATGACCAGGCCTCTCGAATCCCCGGCCGTCAAAAATACCGTGAGCCCGACAGTCAAAAGGACGGTAAAAACCGCTAGAAGCGATAAGGAGAAAGCAAAGTCGCGCGATAAGCGACCCGTTGACTCTCAGGTTACCGGTGATCCTACGCCAACCAACGAGCGATTAGAATTTGAGATATACAAGGCTATCTACAACCGCGCGATAAGAGGTGTTGAGGTCTCCGTTGTAGATGGCGTAGCTTATCTTGATGGCCGAGTCGCCTCGGAAAGACAAAAGCTTGCCGCCGGCCAGGCTGCACGCAGCGTTGCCGGCGTTCGAGCCGTTCGCGATCGAATCGTCGTGAATTACGGCGTTGCGCCACGATACACGGATGTCCGACCTACTCCGCCCAGGTTTTAAGGCCAATCAGTTGAGCTCTGGCCCAACGCTCAAGACTGAAGTGCCGACTGAAGCATGCCCCACGCAGCACACAACACGGTCAGACTTAATGTTCCGTAGATAACGATTTTCAACCAGATTGGAAACTCTTCCACTTTTTTCTCCTGGGGGCATATCTTTACCCCTTTGATTTCAAGAAATTGGCGCCCCGCATAGAGCCGCCAATCACCGTTGTGATTTTGTTTAACGGTAGGATCGCTGGATGGGAGAAGGTCAGATTAGAAAGGCGCGGTTAACAGTATAGATCCTTAAATCATCTTTCGAGGAGCGGGGTTCTTGGCGAGCTTTGGGGCTAACCTGTGCGAAGGGCAGAGAGTTATCAAACGACATCCCATGAAAGTCTTGCATCATGGAACCTGCTATTCGATCATCATCCCGGCCGTCGAACGGCTCCGCGGTGAACGTAGAAGGATTGTCATCACCGAAAACCTCGGCCGCATAGTCTCCCCAGCAGAGCCGAGGTAGTCCGCCGACGACGAGAACGACAAACAGCAGAGAGCTCAGCCAAAGTCTCATCGGCGGAGCATATACCACCGACGGAGAAGATTACAACCGGACGGCAATTCAGAACGCACGGCTTTCGTACCGGGCGTTGAACAAGGTCTCAGCGCCCGCATGCAGCGACGCGGCGCTGATAAAACCGCGCTAATGCTTAAACACCTGGTGAAAAAACTGCGCTACAGTGAGTCGAGTGGCTTGGATACTTCAACCGAACCATCGATCACGAGTGGCGCCGCGGGAGCGGCTTATCACTTTTGGCAAAATCGGCGCTGGCCTCACCGGTCGAGGAAACGTCCTGGGCGCCGGTCTCTAACAAAATAGTCTTAGCTTTTTGGGTCCAATCTGGGTCATCACAGTGAACTGAAATCAGGATTCCGCCATTTCTAATTCTACCTTCATACCGTTTCGCCTCGTACTCGGGAATGCCGATGCCGACCAGAGCGCCGCCAATTCCTCCAATGACGCCTCCTGCTCCGACGCCAGCAAGCGCGGCCATGACCGGGCCGGCAGCGATGAACGGTCCAATACCGGGTACGGCGATAGCGCCGATCCCTGCAAGCCATCCTAGCACACCACCGATAACTGCGCCGGTCCCGGCGCCGGTTGAAGCGCCTTCGGGGGCTTTGGTGGCTTTCACATGGGCGAAATCTTTCGTGCCGGTGTTTTCAGAGTAGAGCACAGAAATATCTTCATGACGAAAGTTGGCTTGTCGCAGTGCTGCAATTCCTTCTTCCAATGCTGCCTGGCTTTGATAAATCCCAAAAGCAGCTGTGTTTTTGCCCGCCATAGACAGAACCTCCTTTTCAGGTAACCTAACTTGGTGTGGAGCAAGCGATATGCCATACAAAGGCGAAAACCGGCCTGTGCCGTCTCAAGGTATCAGTTCTATTTTTCCGACAAATCCAATTCCTTGGTAAAGGTTTGTAGGTGAATGGATGACAGTCGGGCTGAGCCGGCAAAGTTAGACCGAGGAGGAGTTCTTGAGCTCAGTTAGACAAGGCATTGCAGAATTTTTGTCGGACAATGGACGGTGTGATCCATAGCGGCGCTACGGCGCCTGCGGTTAACTCTTCTTTTCGGCAAGCGTGTCGAAAATGTATTTCACTAAGAAAGGCCACACCTGGGTGGCGTCGGCTTGAATTTCGGCATAGATGCCGTTTTTTGCTGCTTTGCGCCAAGATTCATTTTCGGAGTAGGTGCAGCCGGACAGATGGCCGAAGTGGGGTCG
>DASQUN010000588.1:0-8809 GCA_035641275.1 Candidatus Udaeobacter sp.
GACGCTGGTCGGCGACATCGTTTCGGTTCACTACGCGACGGCCAAAAAAAGAGCGCTTTATCTCGTTCCCATGAAGGCGCTGGCGGAAGAGAAATATCACCACTTTGGCGAAATGTACGGCGAGCTTGGCGTCAAGACGATCATTTCAACGCACGACCGCAAAGAATATGACCAGGACCTTGAGAGAAAAGAGTTCCACATCGCCGTCGTTGTCTTTGAAAAACTCAACGCTCTTCTCGTCAAAAACCCGAACTTGCTCGAAGGAATCGGTCTGGTTGTGATCGATGAGCTTCAGATGATGGGTGACGACACCCGTGGCGCCGGACTGGAACTCTTGCTAACAAAAATCCTCGTCTCTCCCTTCAAACCGCAGCTCCTCGGCTTGTCGCCGGTTCTCGGCGACGCCGAAGATCTCGCTAGTTGGCTCAAGGCGGAGCTTCTCATCGATATTCGGAGGCCGGTGGAACTGCGAAAGGGAATTCTCTCCAGAAATATTTTCACTTACCTTGAACACAACAGCGGCATAGAAGGCGAGGAGGAATGGCCGGCAATGGCGGGTGTCTTGATTAGAAATGCCGAAGCGCTCGAGGTGTTGGAGAAAATCGATACGCTGATCGTCGACAAAACCGGCACTCTTACCGAAGGCAAGCCTCGGCTAGTCTCGATCGCTACGATGGGTAACAGCAGTGAATCCGAATTGCTCAAAATAGCCGCGAGCCTCGAGCGTGGAAGTGAACATCCTCTCGCCGCGGCGATCGTTGCGGGAGCGCAAGAGAAAGGACTGCAGCTTTCTGAAGCCCGGGAGTTCAAGTCATTGACCGGCAGAGGCATTGCCGGCGTTGTGGACAACAATAAGGTGGCTCTCGGCAATGTTCGCTTACTGGATGAATTGAACGTGAACGCAGCAAATCTTACTTGGCAAGCGGAAGAATTGCGCCGCGACGGGCAGACAGTGATGTTTGTCGCAATTGACGGCCGAGCCGCCGGGCTGCTGGGGGTCGCGGACCCGATCAAAAAATCGACACCTGAGGCTATTCAGGATCTGCATAAAGAGAGAGTACGAATCGTAATGCTTACCGGCGACAGCCGCACAACGGCTGAAGCAGTAGCCAAGAAGCTTTCAATTGACGAAGTCAGAGCGGAGGTGCTGCCGGATCAGAAACGTGAGATCGTCAAGATACTGCAGTCCGAGAATCGGATGGTGGCCATGGCCGGCGACGGAGTCAACGACGCTCCGGCGCTGGCGCAGGCTCATGTGGGAATCGCGATGGGGACTGGGACGGACGTTGCTATGGAGAGCGCCGGTGTGACTCTTGTCAAGGGTGATCTCAGAGGGATCGTCAAAGCCCGCCGTTTGAGCCGCGCGACCATGCGCAATATCCGGCAAAATCTATTCTTCGCATTTGTGTACAACGTATTGGGAGTGCCCATCGCCGCGGGCGCATTGTATCCATTCTTCGGCATTCTCTTGAGCCCGATCATCGCCAGCGCCGCCATGACGCTCAGCTCCGTGTCGGTGATCGCCAACGCACTGCGGTTGCGGCGAATCTCTCTTTGATTCCGTTAACAATCATCGCGCGAGAATTCTGTTTAGTTTGCTGGGGCGGTAGGCAGCTGATGACTATCTCCCTGGTTTCGGCCTCAACTATCAAAGATGAGTCGAGCACCAACGTTTTAGTTCGCATCCTAATTGCTCTTCCAAGGCAGGCATCGATTGCCACAGCCTGAAAGGCCTCGCGCTGCTTTAGACCTTCGGCCTGGCCAGGCTCACCTACCGCGTTCCTAAATCCGCTAATTCCTCGCGTCAGCTTTCGCAGCGCTGCGAAAAAATCGCCCGAAGACCGTGAATATAGCTGGAAAAACAGCCAACAGATTCGGGCACAACGGTTGCGTTATGGACATGGCAGAACATCCCAGGAGGTATCTATGAGCAAGACAATGACGACCCAGCCGGCGCATCTCGGAACCGGCGATCTAACGCGGCTGGAGAAAGAGGCGCACCCGCTGAACAACTATTGGAAGGCATTGGTGCCGATTGCGGTGGGAGCGGTGTTGCTACTGCTACCGATCCCCGAAGGGCTCAAACCAAATGCGTGGTATTACTTCGCGCTGTTCGTCGCGGTGATCATCGCTTTGATCCTCGAACCGATTCCCGCTGCGGCGGTGGGACTTATCGGCGTGACCGCTGCGACAGTTTCGCTACTCGTCGTGCCCAAACCTGCTGACGCGATCAAGTGGGCGTTGTCAGGATTCCAGGATGGCACAGTCTGGTTGATCTTCGTCGCTTTCATGTTTGCCTTGGCTACGAGAAGACCGGCCTGGGTCGGCGCGTTGCTCTGAGCTTGGTGAAGCGGTTGGGTAAAAAGACTCTTGGCTTAGGGTACGCTGTGGCTCTAGCGGATTTGGTGCTTGCACCTTTCACTCCGTCCAATACAGCCCGCAGTGGCGGGACGATTTATCCCGTGATCAAAAATATTCCGCCGCTGTACGGTTCGGAGCCTGGCCCAACGGCGCGTAAGATTGGTTCCTATATCATGTGGACCGCGTTCGCGACCACGTGTTTGACAAGCGCTATGTTCCTGACCGGTTTAGCGCCCAATCTCTTGGCGCTCTCCTTAGTCAAACAGACCGCCAAGATCGACATCAGCTGGACCGAATGGTTCATGGGTATCATGCCGGTGGGCGTGCTGCTGTTCATCTTTTTGCCGCTGATCGTTTACAAAATCTATCCGCCGGAACTTAAGAGCAGTCCCGATGTGCCAATCTGGGCGGGAGAGGAACTCAAAAAGATGGGCCGGGTCAGCTTCAAAGAAATTTCGATGGCGCTGCTCGCATTGCTCGCCCTGGGTCTGTGGATCTTCGGCGGCGACTTCATCAACGCTACCACCGTTGCCCTGCTGGTGCTTTCATTGATGGTCATAACGCGCATCGTCGAATGGGATGACGTGCTCGCGCACAAGCAGGCCTGGAACGTGCTCGTGTGGTTCGCCACACTGGTCACGATGGCTGACGGGCTCAACAAGGTCGGTTTTCTCAAATGGTTCGCCGGCGGCGCGGCAGGAGCGTTGAGCGGCTACTCGGTGATGACGATCGTCGTTGCGCTTACGGTTGTTTACTTCGTCGTCCACTACATGTTTGCCAGCCTGACGGCGCATACCACCGCTTTGCTTCCGGTTCTTCTGACAGCGGCGATTGCCGTGCCGGAGATGCCAGTGAAATTGATCTCGCTGCTGTTCTGCTACACGCTCGGCTTGATGGGCATCATCTCGCCTTACGCGACAGGCCCCCGGTCCGATCTATTACGGCAGCGGTTACGTGAGCCGGAAAGATTTCTGGAGGCTCGGTTTGATTTTCGGCGCGATCTACCTGGCGGTGCTGCTGCTGATCGGCGTCCCTTACCTCCGCTATTACTTGAGCTAGTCACACGGTCGGTGGAAAAAACGGAACTCGCGACGACGAATCGCGAGTTCCACTTAGATCGCCAATCCCACCGTGCTAGCACGTATTACCCACGAACATTTGGAGCAACTTTTGCGCGGCTACGGCTACACGCCCTATTTCGTCGAGGGCCATGAACCGGAAAAGGTACATCAGATCATGGCGGCCACCCTTGATCGCGTCATTGATGGGATCAAGCAGATTCAGAGCGATGCAAGAAATCGCAAGGGAGACGTGGTCCGGCCGCGTTGGCCGATGATCGTGTTGCAACACCGACGACTACCCCTTTTGACATGTGCGTTCTGAACGATCTGGACCGTTATCATCTCGTGCAAGACGTGATCGACCGGCTGCCCCAACTAGGGTCCCGGGCAAGCCATTCGCGATGCGCTTATTGATCACAAGGAATACATCTACGAGCACGGCGAGGACGCCCCCGAGATCAGCGACTGGACATGGGGACATAAAAGCCATCGGCCGGCTCAAATCGACGGAAAGCGACAATATCGACGCAGGAATCGAAGCTCCTATTCGAGTTAACATCTGCGCGAATGCGGTAAACGCGAACCGGTGCTCGGAGGAGTCGACCAATTTGCCAGGTGTTTCGCCTAGTTGACTGTGACGGTTGATTGGCGTCTGAATCAAAGAATCCTTCGACAAGCTGCTATGTGGATGTCAAGTTGCCCAACACACGAATGCTCCTATTTTGTCTTATGACTGTTTTAGTTCCCGACTAAAGAGAGACTTGCTGCTATATACATGGCACGGCCTACGGCCGTCACACTGACTCGCAATGCGCCCCTCTTTAAGGCACGCCCGTCGAGAATCGAACTCGGACTTAGAGTTTCGGAGGGAAGAAAGCATTTTTTGATCCTTTTTGGATAAAGAAGTGCGACAGTCAACCTTTTATCGTTAGGCTTCGGCTCGTCAGCCTTGGAAACCTACTTCCATAAACTTTCTGAATACTACTTTTACCTCCGGCGGTGGTATGCTACATAAGGTTCGATATTCGTCCACGAAGGGGAGCCAGTTCTCGACTCCGCTTCTTGCAGTTCTTGCTGTCCCAACTGGAGAAGCGGAGTCACCCAACCCAACCCTATTCGTAGGCAGCAGGAGGTCACTCGATGGCATCGGTAAAACAGGTTGTCGGTAATCCCACTCCCCGGGTCGAGGGTGAGCTTAAGGTGAGCGGCAAAGCAGTTTATGCGGTTGACGTCACCTTGCCGGGGATGCTGTGGGGAAAGTTGCTGCGTAGCCCGATTGCGTCCGGAAGAATCAAACGGCTCGACGCGAGTAAGGCATTGGCCCTTCCCGGCGTGCACGCGGTGGTGACGGGCGAAGATTGCAGCGGATTGAAGATCGGGCGCAGACTCTACGACATGCCCATTCTCGCGGATGGCGTCGTGCGATTCATCGGTGAAAAAGTCGCGGCCGTGGCAGCCGACGATGAGCTGATCGCCGAGGAGGCGCTGAATCTCATCGAGGTCGAGTACGAGGAAATGACGCCGCTTTTAGATCCGGTGGAAGCAATGAAGCCAGGAGCCCCTGTCATCCATCCTGACGTAATGAATTACAAAGGTCTCCCTAAGCCGCTCAAAGAGCCGTCGAATGATTTCATTTACATTACGTGGGGCAGAGGAGACATCGAAACCGGCTTTCGACAGGCGGATGTCATTGTCGAAAATACGTTCACTACCCCTGTCGTGCATCATAGCTACATCGAACCGCACTCCTGCGTCGTCGATACGGCGGCGGACGGTACGGCCAAATTCTGGTCGTGCAGCAAGGTGCCGTACGGCGTGCGAGAACAGGTAGCCAATGCCCTGCAAATCCCGCAGGAGAAGCTGGTTTTTAACCCCGTGTATATCGGCGGCGACTTCGGTGGCAAGGGTGATTTCATGGATCTGGCGGTCGTTTATCTCTTGTCCAAAAAAGCCGGGCGCCCCGTGAAAGTGGTCATGGACTATGACGAAGAGTTCGTCGCCGGGAATCCGCGACACGCCTCAATCGTGCAGGTTAAGACCGGTGTCAAAAAGGACGGCACACTGGTCGCGCACCATATGAACTTCATCTTCGACAGCGGTGCGTATGGAGCCTTCAAGCCGAATGCGTTTCTCAACGGACCGCACCTGTCCGCTGGGCCATACAATATTCCGCACGCGTTTATCGAAGAACATATGGTCTATACGAACAAGATTCCTTGTGGCCATATGCGCTCGCCCGGCGATCCCCAGGGATTTTTCGCCAATGAAAGTCAGATGGATCTGGTCGCGAAAAGGCTAGGAATGGACCCTGTCAAATTCCGCCAGAAGAATTTCATGCATGACGGCGATATCGACCCTACCGGGGAAGAGATTAGTTACATTAAAACCGATGAGACGCTCAAGAAAGCGCTGGAAGATTCCGGCTACCAGAAGCCCAAGCCAAGAAATGTCGGCCGCGGTGTTGCCTTGGTCCAGTGGACGCCCGCAGGGGGCGTTGGGACGGTCGCGATCACATTGGATCAGAAAGGTATGGCGACGATTTCCTCGGCTATGCTCGACCAAGGCGCCGGAACTTACACGGTGTTATCGGAAATCGTCGCGGAAGAGCTTAAGATCCCTCTGAGTCACATCAAGGTCCAGTCGCTCGATACCAACCAAGGAAAGAAAGACACCGGTGTGGGAGGCAGCCGGGCGACTCGGGTTTACGGCAATGCGGGGTACGAAGCCGCTCTCCAGGCCGTCGAGGCGATCAAGCAGGAGGCCGCGGAACAACTGGGCGTGTCACCGGATCAAATTACCCTCGCGAAAGGCGCAGCGCTGCACCCAAGGATGGAACGGCGTCTGACGTATGGGGATCTGGTCAAGGCCAAGGGGTCTCCTATTGTCGCCGAGGCCACCTACAATGACACTACGAAAGTTCACGCGGCCTCCATGTGCGTGCAGGTCGCGGAAGTCGAAGTGGATCCGGAGACCGGACAAGTGCGGCTAAAGAAGTTCACCTCGACCCACAACACCGGCACCGTCCTCAACCCCCTCATGCATCAAGGGCAGATCGAAGGGGGGGCCATGACCGGGATCGGTTATGCGATCATGGAACATCTTATGATCAATGATGGCAAGGTGACGACGACTAATTTTGGCGAATATAAAATTCCCACTACAAAAGATATACCGCCGTTCAAAAGTTCGGTGACGGAGCAGCCCAAGGGCGCCGGTCCTTATAACAGCATGCCAATCGGCGAGACCGCCAATATTCCGGCGGCAGCGGCGATCGCCAACGCCGTTGAAGACGCCTGCGGCGTGAGGATCAAGAGCCTGCCGATTACGGCCGAAAAGGTGTACCAAGCGCTCAACGGCGCGAAGTGACGGATGACAGCAGTTTGCACCTTTGCAACGATGAAAATAGGCAGCGGGCAAGACAGTTGTACAATCAGTAACGTTAACGAAACGAATGCCTAAGCTATATTTGGGTAATTCTTTCCCGGCTGTAACCCTGCAAGACATTGACGGCTCAGCGGTCGAGTTTCCATCGGCCTTTGTCTACGAATCCGAAAGATATGTCCCGGATAATATCAAAATTCTTGGCGTGAGCGTCGAGCCCGCCGAGGAAGGGAAAAAGCTGCTTCAGCGGGTTACGCGCGACTGCCAAGAGGATCGACCGCATATCCGACTCGATCCTTATCCGTTGCGCTTGTTGACCGACCCAGAAGCGAAGTTGATTCGCGCCGTTGGAGCCGAAAATGAAGGCCACTGGGCCGGCCTGATCGCAGCGCCGGTCACGTACGTGGTGGATAGTGTTGGGAAGGTCCGGTGGGCCTATGTGAGATCCAGTGCCGCGGATCGGCCCAGTCCGGTGGCGCTGGCGAAGGCCGCCGTCTCTGTGGCCCGCGGTAAGCAACCCCCGGAAGGCTATCCGGGAAAATCATCATAAGGACACGATTTTCCGTCCGCTCTTTCCGCTTTTCAAGTCGCTGGATTCACACAGAGCTTGCCAGGCTTTTTTTTCTCACATAAGATCGCGCCTGGTTTTGTTTTCGGGCGCGGCACGGCAATGATTTTCGACGGCAAAATCGACCTCGACGTCCCGGCCGAGAAGGCCTGGGAGTTTCTCATCGACATCAATAAATTCTCCGCCTGCCTACCCGGCATCGAGCAGGTGAAGCAGATCGACGACAAAACTTTCGAAGGCGTGCTCGCCGCGACCGTCGGGCCGATCTCCGGCAAATTCTCGTTTCGCTCGACCATTGTCGAAAGCCGGCCGCCCGAGCAAATGCTGGTGCGGACCGAAGGCACGGACTCGGTCACAAAAAGCGCGGTGAACGCTGATATGACGGTGGACTTGCAGAAGCTCTCGGAAGAGAAGACACAGATGGAATACAAGGCTGACGTGAAAATCAAAGGCCGTCTCGCGATTCTGGGCGACATGGTCTTGCGAGCGACGGCCACGCTCATTCTGCAAGAGTTCGCGCGCCGGTTGCACAAAGGACTTGGCGATCAGGCGTAAGTTTAGTATGGGGAAGTTTTTGGACTAAAGGCGAGATCGTCGCTTTTCGCTCGGGATGACAGCGAACAGAGTAGGAGAGATGTCATTGCGAAGGCAGCGAACTCATGGCTGAGACCTACTTTATGAAGGAAATGGTGAAGAAAAATCAATGGCAGACGAGAAGTATGACGTAATCATTGTCGGCGGAGGATCAGCGGGCTGTGTGGCGGCGACGCGGCTGTCGGAAGATCCGAAGCGGAAAGTGCTCTTGCTCGAAGCCGGGCCTGACCCGTGGCCGTTGCCTGATCTCGTGGCCGATGCCGCGAAGCAGACGCGGCTATTATTGGAATCCGATTTTCTCAGGATGTATCCCAGCGAAAGACATATCGATGGCAGCACTTACTATGCCCTTTCCGGAAAGATTATGGGTGGGGGTTCCTCAGTAAACGTCATGTCCGTACTGCGTCCGATGAAAGCCGACTTGGATAATTGGGTCAGGTTGGGCAATCCGGATTGGAGCTATGAGAAATGCTTGCCGGTCATGAAACGGATCGAGTCGGATCAGGATTTCCCCGACAGACCCATCCATGGCACTAGCGGCCCGCTTTATGTGAAGCGTCATTTTACGCTCGATATGGAAGCCTCGGCGCCAGCGCGGGCGTTTATCGACAGCGCCTATCTCATGGGGCTTCCGAAGTGTCCGGACCTCAATGTCCCGGAACCCTATGGAGTCTGCGCGTCGCCCTACAACATCAAAGACGGTAAACGGCAATCGACGGTCGTGGCCTATCTCAACGGCGCACGCAGCCGGGCGAACCTGACGATTATTTCCGAGGCGCCGGTTCATTCGCTGGTTTTGTCGGGGAAGCGAGCTGAAGGCGTTCGCTATGAAAGAAGCGGCCAG
>DASQUN010000589.1:0-7620 GCA_035641275.1 Candidatus Udaeobacter sp.
CTCGATCCGCGAATCCATCCGAGCAAAAAAGGCTTTAACTCCCGCGCCGTGATCGATGCTTGCCGCCCGTTTGAGTGGATGAAGGAGTTCCCGCCGGTTGCCGAGTCTTCGCCTGAGCTTCGTGATAAGGTTCGTGCAAAGTGGAGGAAAGTGATCGAGGGCTAAAGACGAATTTCACGGGTGAACTATCGAAGGGTGGCTATGGAGAACAGCCACCCTTTTTGTTTTTTCGAACTTGGAGCTTTATCAGCAGGCGCTTCCGGCAGAACGATTTCTTTTGGCGTAACTCGTGCCTGGTTACTTTCGACGCGCGTTTAATCTCGGAGAATGAATGTCAAAACAACAATTGAAATATGTCGGTCGCAGTGTGCCGCGAGTTGATGGGATCGAAAAGGTTACAGGCAAAGCAAAATTCCTCGGCGACTTAAAGGTTCCGGGAACGCTTGATGGCAAGATCCTGCGCAGCCCTTATCCTCACGCGCGGATTGTTTCGATTGATATTTCGAAGGCTGAGGTTTTGCCGGGCGTCATAGCGGTGCTAACGGCGGCGGATATCGGCGATCTCGTGCCCACCTACAATGGCCGTCCGCTCATCGCAATGAACAAGGTTCGTTACGTCGGCGAGCCGGTGGCGGCCGTGGCTGCGACGGACTTGGCTGCAGCGGAGGAAGCAACGTCGCTGATCGACGTGCAATATGAAGAACTTCCCCCTGCGGTTGGCATCGATGGGGCCCGCGCCAAGGGTGCGCCACTGATCCATGAAGATCGCAGCGACAACATCTGCAGTCACGAACGGGTCGAACGCGGCAATGCGAGAGAAGGCTTCGCCCAATCCGACTTAGTCGTCGAGGATCATTTTACATTCCCCATGGTCTATCACTACGCCATGGAACCTCATGCGGTGATCGCACACTGGAATGAAGAGGGAGTCACGATTTGGTCCTCGGCGCAGCACCCGTTTCAGGTGCGCAACGATATGGCCAGAGTATTTCGCCTACCGACGTCTCGCGTTCGGATCGTGCTCGCTTATTTGGGCGGCGGTTACGGAAGCAAGTCCTACACCAAATTTGAGCCACTCGTGGCGGCGCTTGCGCGCAAGGCCGGGAGACCGGTCCGCGTGTGCAATTCAGTCGCCGACTCCATGCTTACCGTGCGGCGCCATGCGGCACAGGTGAGGATCAAGACCGGTCTTAAGCAAGATGGAACCCTAGTTGCGCGCGAGGCCGAGATCTATCTGGATACTGGAGCCTACGACGACAATGGGCCGCAGGTGACGATCCGCGCGGCGACCCGGGTCCTGGGACCCTATCGGATTCCGAACATTCTCACCAATGCCTATTCGGTCTATACGAATACGGGTTCGGCGGGTTCGTTTCGCGCCATCGGCGCACCGCAAGTGATCTTCGCGGGCGAATCACAAATCGACATCGCGGCAACTCGCCTCGGCATCGATCCTGCGGAGCTCCGAGTGAAGAACCTTTTGCTGCAAGGCGAGCAGCTTCGGCCCGGACTGAAAGGCATCGACGCGAATCTCACATCCGGCCTTAAGAAACTCGTCCAGGCGAGCCGTTGGCAAAAAATGGCTAAGAAGAAGGCCGCACTAGGACTTGCATGCGCGGTTACCAATGCGGGTGCAACGCCGGTGTCCGTTGCCGTGGCGCGACTTCAATCGGACGGAGTCGTGAATATCCTTGCGGGTAGTACGGAGATGGGACAGGGAGTGCGGACGGTGTTGTCTCAGATCGCAGGCGAAGAGCTGACCCTGCCACTCGATCAGATTCGAATCTTGGGTGCTGACACCAAGGTTACGCCGTACGACAGCTCCACGGGCTCCAGTCGCTCGACCACGTGCATGGGAAACGCGGTCCAGGAAGCGGCCCGAGATTTGAAACGGCAATTAGTCAAAATCGCTGCCCAGGCCTTTCATGTTCTCCCGAAGCAAGTCAAGCTGGAGGACGGCGCTCTGATCTCGGGCGAAGCCCGCCTGACCTTCAAAGAAGCGCTAGGCCACCGTTTCGGCAAAGGTTCCGGCGGAGAACTGATCGGCCACGGCGACACTGGCCCCGATATCACAGCCAACCAGTTGCCGGTCTTCTGGGAGGTTGGCATGGGAATGGTGGAGTTGGCAATCGACGAAGACACCGGTCAGGTGCGAGTCAAGCGGCTGATCTCAATGGCCGACGTCGGCAAAGCGATTCATCCTGAGGGTTGCATTGGGCAGGAAGAAGGCGCGGCGATGATGGGCATCGGCCATACCCTCTTCGAGCAGATGGTGTACGACGCGAGTGGGCAACTGCTCAATCCGAATTTGATCGATTACCGTGTGCCGACTTTCAGCGATGTGCCAGAAGAGTTGCATACGGTGTTGGTGGAGAATGGCGATGGCCCTGGCCCGTACGGTGTGCGCGGAATGGGCGAGGGCGGACTTCTCTCTATAGCCCCTTCGGTCACTAACGCCTTCGCCCGCGCCACCGGTGTGCGCATAAAGGATTTGCCATTGACTCCCGAGCGGGTATGGCGGGCGCTCAGGGATAGCAAGACATAGCTCGCCACTGTCAATTGCTGGGAAGGGTCCAGACTCAGCGCCTGACGGACGGTAGGTCATGGCTTTTGTTCGAGCTATAAAAATCCCGGTTCGTTCCCTGTAGGCCGTGTCGATACACCGCCACGCTTGTTTGTTAGACCTTCCCCTGAGTTCTTAGATGCTCGATTCTCTCCCTGACAATTTCCCCCAGGTCCGAGTTCGACAGACTGTCGGGAACCTGAATCGATTCCGCTCCAAGCTGGGACAGCTTCTCGTTCAGCCCGTGAAGGCTGGATCGAATCCGCTCATAGTCCTGCAGGTATTGGCGGCAAGCGAGAATATTATCGTCGATCTCCTCAAGGCACTTGATGAGTCTTCGGCTCTCTTGGCTGAACGTTTGGCGCAAGTGGTCCACATTGGCTTGAATAATTTGCTCCTCCACAGGCCGTATCTGCTTTGCGATCTCGCTCTTCATGTCCTGAAGCGCTTGAAGTAGTCTCTCGTATGATTGTTCTTCTCTCATGAGATCCTCCGGCATTTGAATTCTGGGTTCCCTTACCGCAACATAATGATGGGCTAAGGCCTCGGACACCCGCTTTTTGACAAGCGTTAGGGCCGCAACCGTGTCGCGAATTTTTTCGTTAACCCGTGCTTCGTCGGCCAGCAGTCTGGCCAACGTTTCCACCGGACCTGCTCCAGTCATTAGTTTGTGTTCTCCATCGACGCGCGGGGAAATGTTAGCTTCGAGTGTTCTCAACGAAACTGCCGCCATCTTACTTATCTACTCCAAAGTCAAACTTCAAGAACCCAAGGAGGCAATCCAAAGGAATCGAGGTCATTGTTTGGAAAGTAACGGTAAAGATGGAATGGAGTCGTGCTGAGGCAAGAACCGATAGCTGAGAAGCTCAAACGGCATGGTTCTTAACTAGTCTTTGTTGGATTTTTTTTCCTGAAGCTGTCGTTTCCAGCTCAGCGTTCTGCCCTGCGCTGCAACATTTTCAGCTTCGGCGATCATCCCCTTTTGCTGATAGAAGATTGAAAGACTGGTATAAGCCAACTCGTCCTCCGGCGCTGCCTCGATGAGCCTCTTGCCGATTTCGATGGCTTCGTCAAGCCTTTCTTGATGCGCATAAGTCATGGCTAAAGCGTGAAGCGCATCCGCGTATTTCGGATCTTCCTCAAGCGCACGCTCGTACGCGGCGATCGCCTCTTCGAGCCGATCCTCGGCAAAAAGCTCCATACCTTGGTTATAATGCTCTTCCTTCATCAAGGGTACTGCTAACTCAGCTTTTGATTTCTCGGAGCCTGCCGGCGGCTTCTGAGCGGCATTGCTGAAGAAGTAGTTTCTTGAGAAGAACCGGGTTGACTGGTTTTTTGAAAATGACGCCCTGCAAACCCTCCAGACAACTCCGTTTAATGATGTGGTCTTTATCGTAATTGAACGCGGTCATCAGTACGACCGGCAGACCTGGGAATGTTCTCTTGACGGCCTGGTAAAGTTGGTAACCGTCCATATCCGGCATGACGACATCGCTCAGGACTAAATCAAATTGTTGCCGGCCCAAGTACTCGATCGCGTGCACTCCCGACGGCGCGGTTTCAACCTCACACCGCTCCTCTTCCAGAATGTCCTTAAGCGACTGACATATCCCTGGGTCGTCGTCCACCACCAGGATCCGCAACCCGCTTAGCGGATAGCGGGCATCCGGCTTCACGCGTTCCACACCCTTGTCCGCTGGTTCCACGTGAAGATCGGTCATCAGTTTGCCGTTGAGATATTCCTTGGTTCCGTACTCTCCTTCGTCCGTCATCTGGGCGATGCGTCCCGTGATGTTCTGGATTTTCCGGATCTGCGACGCCACCGATTCCAGCCGCTCTGACTCGACGATATAGTCTTCGTCGGTTGCCACGCGGCCGACGTACCTCTGTAGCATTTCGACTTGATTGACCAGCACCTCGAGAGAGTTGTTGATCTCGTGTGAGACTCCAATGGCAATTTCCGCTAAGGTCACCAACTGGTCTCGCCTTCTGATTTCCCGAATATCCTTTGCAAAACCGATCGAGCCTGTCTCTTGTCCCTGCTCGTCGTAAATGATGGAGGCCGAAATGGCGACAGGTATCTCGTCGCCTTTCTTGGTTTTGAAAATCGTCTCGAAATTACGGATCCGGCCCTTCCCCTCGCCATCAGCGGCGCGCATAGCGGCCATCACCCTGCGAGCTTCGCCGAGACTGGGATAGACCTCAAGGACGTTTTTACCTAGGATCTCCGCGGGCGTGAAACCAAGGTTCTGCCGGGCGCCATCGTTGTAAAAAGTGATGACGCCTCGTCTATCCACAGCAATAATAATGTCAGGACAACTCTCGACCAGCTTCTGAAAGTATTGTACAGGTAAGGACATACAAAACTAAAAACATCATAAGTCGATCGATTACAAGATTGCAAGCGCCGTCCGAGCGCATCTGATCAAAACACCTCGTCGTTCAAATAAATTCCACCAACAGCGAATGCCACCAACGAGACAAACGAGGCAGCTGAACTGGTTTTTGGCGTGGGCGGTTGTTTTTTGTGACATCGGGACCTCGGTTTACTACGTCCCTGGCATTCTTTACGGCAACGTCGGGGACAAGACTCCATTCTTCATTTTGCTCACCACTCTTGGTTTTATTCCTCTCGCCCTCAAATATATTGAAATCACCTGGCGCAACCCCGAGGGCGGTGGCGTCGTTACGATCACCACCAAGGCTTTTGGACCGATGTGGGGCTGCCTGGGCGGGATGTTGATCATCACCAGTTATTTTCTCACTGCGGCCATTTCAGCGGTTGCCGGCTTCCATTATGTCGGCAGTGTTTTGCCGTTCATCGATGCGCATATTATTTTCCTGGCGTGCCTGGGCTTATTGGCCTTGGCCATTCTTAACATCGTCGGAATCCGAGAAAGCGCTACCGTGGCGCTCTTTATGGCGGTCGCCGCACTCTTCGTCAATATCCTTGTGATCGCGTTGTCCGCCACAGAATTGTCACTCCATCAGTGGGCGCAGTCCTGGAAAACTTTGTCGCCCGGCCGCGACATGTCCTTACACGGGCTGTTGATCGGTTTTGGGGCGGCTTGGCTTGCCTTCTCTGGATTGGAAAGCATCAGCCAGCTGAGCCCAACGATGCGGTTTCCATTACGCCGAACCACAAGGTGGGCGATGGTGGCCGTTATCGTCACCATCGTCATTACTTCGCCACTGTTGTCGCTTTTATCGATCAACCTACTTCCGTCTGACATCAAGGCAACCCGAAGCGAGCGGTTCATATCGGAGCTTGCCGTGATCTCCGGCGGCTTCGGCCTGAAGTTGGCCGTAGTTGTAAGCGCCTCGACACTGCTTTTGTTCGCTGCCAATACGGCGATTATCGGCGCCTATCATATATTTCTCGCGTTAACGAACGCTGGTTTTTTGCCCCGGGTGATTTCCCTTCGCAGCACCACATTTCACAGCCCGCATATCGCAATCTCCATCGCCACCTTCGTTCCGATGGGCGTCATTCTTGCGACCCGCGGAGAACTCGCGCTCTTAGGCGAAATGTACGCGTTCGGTCTGTTAGGCGCTTTTGTCTTTTCATCGCTCAGTCTGGACGTCATTCGCTGGCGATTGGGGCGACGTGACTTCGGTTTTTGGCTTGGGCTCTTGACGACCGGGATGGTCCTGGTCGCCTGGTGTGTCAATTTGGTGGAAAAAGAGTTGGCGACGCTCTTTGGTGGATTTCTCACTGCCACCGGGATGATGGTGGCGGTCGGCGTGCGGCGGGCATGGTTCATCGAGGCTCTCACGCGGATTCCTTTCATTGAGCGGCTCCAGGCGCGGGCCTACCGCGCTTCCGAAGATCTCGTCGAGGATGAACTCAAGGGACTCATGACTCTCCAGGAAGCCATTGAGGTCAAACCCCTCTACTCGTCTTCCACTTTACTTGCGCTCCGAGGTGAAAGCTCACGGCTAATTCGGGAAGGGATCATTCGCGCCAAAGGCAAGGGCGAGTCTGCGCTTTATTGCATATACGTAGAGGAATGGCCCGGGCTCTTTGCTGGCGATACGCCTCACATGCCAAACGAGGAAGGAATCACGACTCTAACGACCGCTCTCCGCGCGGTTCGAGACAAGCGAATAGAGATTATTCCCATATGGGCCGTATCGCACAACGCGGCCGAGGCCATCGCCAAGGCGGCCAAGGAGCTTGACGTTGATGCAGTGATTATCGGCGCGACGCGACGCTCCACTTTTTATCACATGCTGCGGGGCCACGTCCTCAAGGGGCTGATGAAACGGTTGCCCAGGGATTGCCATCTGATGGTTTGCAACTGATCCGATGATGGCCTGCGATAAGGACTTTCACAAACTGTTCAAAATATCGTTTGTTCGTTTGCTCTGGCCGCTTGTTCAACCAACCGATGGGCCTCTTCCGTCCCGAGGAACCGATCGATCATCGAATGGCCGACATACAGCAGCGGCGTCACGGCCACCGCGATAAGCAACTTGTAGGAGTAGTTTGCCCCCGCCACGCTCAAGAATTCAGAGGTTTTGACTTTTCCCGGAAGCCAGAACGCGATGCCGATGATTACGAAGCTGTCGATCAGCTGAGAAACAATGGTCGATCCCGTAGCCCGCAGCCAGAGATGTCTTCCTCCCGTCTTGTGCCGAACTAACCAGAACACGCCAACATCGATCAGCTGACTCGCCGCGAAAGCGGTGATGCTTCCGGCGATGATCCAAAGCGATTGTCCGAAAACAGCTTGGAACTGCGCATCGGTGACCGGCGAAAACGAAGCTGCCGGCACCTGTATCGACGTATAGAGCACGATAAAAGCGTAAGCGATCAGGCCGATGGTTATGAATGTGAGTCTCTTGACCCCTTCGCGTCCAAAATACTCATTGATCAAATCCGTCGCGATAAAGACCACCGGCCAAGGGATCACCCCGATACTCATGGTGAAAGGGCCAAGCGTAAAAAGCTTGCCTCCGGTCACTTCCCCGAGAATGGCGTTGCTAACAAAAAATCCGGCCAAAGCGATATATACGAGGTCTCTTCGACTCTGAGCTTCCATCCTCAAAAGTTC
>DASQUN010000590.1:0-4169 GCA_035641275.1 Candidatus Udaeobacter sp.
CGTAGTATAAAAGCCCGCCGATATTCACAGCTTCTATCCTGGTGAACGCGGACGGCAAATGGTTCTTTAACGCGAAATCCACGATCCGCTTTTCGTGCGCGCGCATGACCGGGCCGCCGAGCAGTTGGAGCGCATCCGGGCGTTGTTTTCTAATTCCAGCAAAAACCCTGTCGAAATCCTCCGCCCCTCGAATCTCAAAAGTCTGAATGGTCACGCCCAACGGATGCGCCGCGGTCTGCACTTCTTTCAGTTCGAGTGAATGGGTCTGATTGCCGGGAACGTACGGAACCGCGACACGGACGATCTTAGGAACGGCTTCCTTCAGCAGTTCCAGCCGTTTATCGCCAAGGCCCACGAGAAGGGTTGTCAGGCCGGTGACATTCCCGCTAGGACGAGCGAGACTTTTAACGAAGCCCGCCTCGACAGGATCGGGGCCCTGACCCGACATAACTATGGGGATCGTCTTGGTCGCATTCATGGGCGCCTCGATTATTGCGCGCCCGCCTGCCGCCACGATGATATCGACCCTGAGTCGCACCAGCTCGGCCGCGAGCTCAGGGAGCCGATCGAGCTTCTCCTGCGCATAACGGAATTCGAAGGCGATGTTCTCTCCTTCTCTGTAGCCGAGCTCGCGCAGAGCTAGTTTAATCCCCTGGGAACGCTCGACGTCGCTGCTTGGCCAAGCCCCAGATAGATAACCTATGCGCGGAATATTCTTCGCCGGTTGCTGCGCAGCGATTGAATCAGTTGTCAGCAAGAGAGTTGCCAGTAGCCAGATAAACATTTTTCGGCTCATTAGTTTCGCTCTGATTTCGCTGACAACTGTCATCTGATCACTCGATCAGCCCGCGCCAGCACGTTTGGTGGGATCGTCAGGCCGATCTGCTTGGCAGCCTTGAGATTGATGATCAGCTCAAACTTCCTCGGCTGCTCCACCGGCAGATCGGCGGCCTTGGCACCTTTGAGGAGCTTGTCGACGTAGATGGCTGCTCGGCGGAAGAGGTCGGTGTCACTCGCGCCATAGAACATGAGGCCACCAGACTCCACATAATCTTTTCGGGGGAAGATCACCGGTAAGCGATGCTTGGCCACAAGCGCCACGAGCTGTGTTCGCTGTGGACCGAGAACGGGGTTGCGAAGCACGACGAGAGCTTGGGATCGTTCTCTCACTGCTGCTTTAAATGCAATCTCCAAATCATGGGAGCTCTGTACCTCGAGGTATTGAAGTCTTAACCCTAAAGCCCGTGCCGCACCTTCCGTCTCTCTTTTTAGCGCTTCTGCGTTGCCTGGTTCGATTGACGTCCAGAAGACAGCCACGCGGGAAAGTCTAGGAACGACATCCTTCAGAAGCTCCAGTTGTTTACCGGTTATCTCCGGCGTAAGGCTGGACAATCCGGTAATGTTCCCGCCAGGTCGCGCAAGGCTAGCAACGAACCCCGAGCCAACAGGATCGCTATCAAACGCCATGACAATGGGAATCGTAGAGGTTGCCTTCTTCGCAGCACGGGTATCCGTCGCGCCGGCCGTGACGATCGCATCGACCTTGAGACGGACGAGGTCGGCTGCGTTTTCTGAGACCTGATCGGGTTTTCCTTCGGCGAAGCGATACTCGAGGACAATATTTTGTCCTTCCACATAGCTAAGCTCACGCAAACCCTGTCGCAAGGCCTCGACGCGGGCCGACATGTTCGAAAGTGGAACAGCACTTAGAAATCCTATGCGCGGGACTTTCCCCACCTGCTGCGCCTCGGCCATAGCCCCAGCCACCACGAGCACGCAAGCGATTATCGAAAGCCCCAGCCATTTTGGATTTTCGATTTTGGATTTTAGATTGCGCCTCAAACTCGATTCGAACAATCGGGGCCACAATTTCTTATTCATGTATTCGGCTCCTCAATCCAAAATTCTCTTCTGACTCCTCACTCCTCACGCTTTACGCCTCACGGTTATTTGATTACTTTATCCGCTCTCGCCAAAACATTTGGTGGAATGCTTAATCCGATCTGCTTCGCGGTCTTTAGGTTAATGACCAGTTCAAACTTCATTGCTGCTTCCATCGGGAGTTCAGCGGGCTTGGCGCCTTTGAGAATCTTGTCGACGTAGGTGGCTGCGCGCCGCGCCAGATCGGCGAGGCTGGTCGAATAAGCCATGAGTGCGCCACTCTCCGAAGCCCTTAGCCCTGCATGTATCGCTGGAAGCCGATTTTTAACCTCAAAGTCCACGATCCGCTTTGTCTCAGTACCGAACATCGGATCGCCTGGAACGAGAAGCCCACCGGCACCATCCCTTCTCACGGCGGCAAAGGCGCGCTCGAAGTCGTCAACCCCTTTCACTTCCACCGCATACACTGTCATGCCGAGTGCTGGAGCCGCCGCCTTTGTATCCTTCAGTTGAAGTGGATTCGTAGGATTGGCTGGATTCCACAGGATGGCGACCCGGGAAAGTTTGGGCACGACCTCCTTGAGCAGTTCCAGTCGCTTCGTGCTTACATCCACAGTAGCGTCGGCGAACCCTGTGACATTCCCGCCCGGGCGCGCCAGGCTCGCCACAATTCCAGCTCTGACGGGATCGCCGCCCGTCATGACAATGGGGATCGTGGTGGTTGCCTGCTTGGCGGCACGGGCTGCGGGTGTACCCAATGCTAGAATGACATCAACCTCCAGATGGACTATCTCCGCGGCCAGATCGGGTAATCGTTCGAGCTGCCCGTCAGCGTATCGATACTCAATCGCAATGTTTTTACCCTCAGTGTAACCGAGTTCGACCACACCCTTCCGGAATGCCTCGACCCGGGACGAGGCAGCCGAAGGTGACTGACCGGCTAAAATACCTATCCGGGGGACTCTCTTCACCTGCTGCGCCTCTGTCGGAAAACTAAGCGCGAAGAGCATAGCACCCACTGCAACAAAAGAGATGGATTTTGTCATCGCATGCCTCGTACGCCGGACGCCCTACCGAATTAATTTATCCGCCTGCGCCAGCACGTTCGGCGGAATTGTCAGGCCGATCTGCTTCGCCGTCTTAAGATTGATCACCAGCTCGAACTTCGTCGGCTGCTCCACGGGCAGCTCCCCGGGTTTGGCTCCTTTGAGAATCTTGTCCACATACGTAGCGGCGCGACGAAACATATCATCAAGACTCGCCCCATAGGACAAGAGCCCACCAGCTTCCACAAATTCTTTGTTTTCAAACATCCCTGGGAGCCGATGCTTGGCGGCGAGGTCTACCAGCGCCTTCCTTTGGGAGAACAGAATCGCAGATGCCAAAACGTTGATGGCCTCCGCGCCATCCTTTTTTGCAGCGATGAAAGCGCCTTCAATTTCATTAGGGGCTTGGATTTCAAAAACCTGGACCTGTATTTTCAAGGGCCGAGAAGCGGCCAGCGTCGCTTCAAGAGATTGCTTTCCACTTGCACCATGACGTAGGACTGCCACTCGAACTGCGCGAGGGATGGCCTCTTTTAGGAACTCCAAACGTTTGGTGCTGATGTCCCGGTCGAGAAAGGAAAGACCGGTGACATTGCCTCCAGGTCGTGCGAGGCTTGCAACGAAGCGATTGCCAACCGCATCGCCAATAGCCGCCATGACGATAGGAATTTTGTTGGTTGTCTTCATGAGAGCTCTGATTCCGGGCGAACCCGACGTGACAAGAATATCCGGCTTAAGCCGAACCAACTCGGCAGCGAGGATGGCAAATTGATCCATCTTTCCTTCTGCATAGCGGTAATCGATGACGATATTTTGACCTTCCACGTAGCCAAGATCGCGCAGACCCTGCCGGAAGGCCTCAACGCGAGAGACATAAGACGAGGAGGAGCCAGACAGTAACACACCGATCCGAGGAATCTTTCTCTGCTGTTGCGCCTGAGCCACAGCCCCACCAATCACGAGTGTAACAACGATGGCGAGAAACCCCACCCATTTTTGATTTTGGATTTTCGATTTTAGATTGTCGGAGGGAAAATCGGCGAATCGAATCCTAAAAATGTTCTTCACGTGTTTGCTCCCCTAATCGAAAATCGGCAATCGAAAATCTAAAATTACTTGATGACTTTGTCCGCTCGGTACAGCACCGATTGCGGAATCGTCAATCCGATCTGCTTCGCCGCCTTGAGGTTGATCACCAGCTCAAACCTTGTCGGCTGCTCCACCGGAAGTTCGGCGGGCTTG
>DASQUN010000591.1:0-7259 GCA_035641275.1 Candidatus Udaeobacter sp.
ATTCAAATCGACGGCGCCACCCCTCCGATCCTGCTGATCGACGAGATCGATCGCGCGGACATGGAATTCGAGGCTTTTCTGTTGGAGGTTTTATCGGACTTCCAAATCACGATTCCCGAGATCGGCACGATCGCGGCCAAACATCGCCCGTACGTGTTCTTGACCTCCAATCGAACCCGCGAGATTCACGACGCGTTGAAGCGGCGCTGCCTATACCACTGGATCGAATATCCGAGCTTTGAAAAGGAATACGAGATCATTACGACCAAGTTTCCTGAGGTCGAGGCGAATATGGCCCGGCAAATCTGCGCTTTTATGCAGCGCGTCCGCGAGATGAATTTTTACAAACGCCCCGGAGTAGCGGAAACTTTGGATTGGGCCTCGGCTCTGATCGCTCTTAACCGGAAGGGATTGGACGATAAAACCGTCGTGGAGACGATGGGATGCGTGTTCAAATATCGCGAAGATCTGCATCACTTGCGCGAACAGATCGAAGGGAAACAGCTCAATCTCGAAGCTTTGCTCAGAGTGTCGCCTGAAATGGTGACTTAGGGAACCATGGAAGCAACGCCGGAAACGATTGCGGCTGCCGTCAACAACTTTTCATCGGTGCGAGGTCAAGGCACGCTGCCCAATTTGATGGCTTTCGCCCGGACCCTGAAACAGCTTGGCGTCAAAGTCGGTTTGAGCCAAGTTATCGATGCTTCGCGAGCCGTGCAGTTCGTCGATATGGCTGACAAGTCGGACTTCCGCGCTCTGCTCCGGTCCAATTTGATTTCTCAAAAAGAGGATTTCCCCATCTTCGAGATGGTCTTCGACTGCTTCTGGCGCGAACAAGCCTACGAGCGGATACCGATGGAGACTCTCGAGATTCAAGGGACGCCGACGGAATCTGGAGCGCAAGAAGGAGGAGACGAAGAGGGCCTGGAGGAGGCGATCGCCGATACCATGACGACGGAAAATGCTCCGTTGGAAAATCTCGACGAGTTTTCTGTCCCGACGTACAGCCCACAGGAACTCCTTAACCGCAAGGATTTCAGCGAGATGGGTGTCGAGGAAAGCCGCGCCATCGCGCGCGCCATCTTGCTGATCGCGAACAAGATCGCGACGCAGATCAGCCGGCGCAAGAAGCGGGCGCGCAAAGGGAACGTCGTCGATCCGCGGCGGACCATGCGTAACAGTATGAAATACGGCGGCGAGATCATCGATCTGGTGAATCGCAAGCGCCGCATCAAGAAAACCAAAGTCGTATTGCTTTGCGATGTCAGCGGTTCGATGGACTGCTACAGCCGGTTCTTGATCCAGTTCATGTATGGGCTTCAGAACGAGCTGTGGGGTGTCGAAACCTTCGTCTTTAGCACTTCACTGAGCCGCATCACGCACTTGATCCGCACGAAGGACATCACCAACGCTTTGGAGAAGATTTCCGGCAGCATTCTCGGCTGGTCCGGCGGTACGAACATCGGCCGATCGCTTCACACCTTCAATCGCAATTTTGCCCCCAGCATGGTTACTCACCGGACCGTGGTGGTCATCATCAGTGACGGCTGGGACCGCGGCGACGTGAGTTTGTTGGAGCGAGAGATGCAGGACTTGAAGCGGCGGGGGAAAAAAATTATTTGGCTCAATCCGCTGCTGGCAAGCGACAACTATGAGCCCTTGTGCAAGGGCATGCAAGCGGCGCTGCCTTATTTGGATTTGTTTCTGTCGGTTCATAACGTCAACAGCTTGATTGCGTTGGGCCGCACGCTGCAGAAGATGGTAGCATAAGGATCGGCGATAACTCGATTGCGGAGGAGAAATCATGACAGGTCAAGGAACATGTTTTGAGGGCAACTCAGAAACCAAGAAAAGAGACTCCGTCTACCACCAGGTGAAAGCGTTTCTCGATAAAGGGGAAACACTGGCCGTGGCGACCATCGTGTCAGCGAAAGGCTCGACTCCGCGGGAAGTGGGCGCCAAGATGGTCGTGACCGCTTGGGGAGAAATCCTGGGCACCATTGGCGGCGGTTGTGGGGAGGCGGATGTGAAACGGGAAGCCATCGAGGTCATCCGCACCCGCACGCCCAGGATGGTTCGAGTCGATCTCTTGGACGATATCTCGTCGGATAGCCCAGCGGTTTGCGGCGGCATCATGAACGTATTCATTGACCCGTGGTGGAGGGAGCGGGATCAGGAGGCGGCTCGCCCGAAATGAGTTCGCTCTCTGAAGAACTGGTCCAGATCAGCGAGCAAGGAGCTGCTGCGGTACTCGCAACAGTCATCGAGGTGGACGGAAATGACCGCGTGGAGCCCGGTGCCAAGTGCCTCATCCGCGATGGCAAGGTGAGGGCGGAAAACGTCCGGGACGCCAGGGTGGTCGAAGCCATCGTCCGGGAAAGCGTCACTCATCTGCAATATGAAAAATCGAAACTCGTATCGCTCACACTCCCTGACGGCGGAGGCAAGCTGGAGATTTTTTTCGAGGTCATGCCGGCTCCGCCTAAGCTTATCGTCGTCGGTGCCGGGCATATCGCGGTGCCGCTGATCAAGATGGCGAAGGTTTTGGATTTTTATGCGGTCGTAATTGACGACCGCCTCGCGTATGCCAACCGCGAACGCTTTCCCGACGCGGACGAAGTCTTGGTGGGCGACATGGCCCAGATGCTGAGGGAAATGACCATCAATCCTTCCTCTTATATCGTATTGATCACCAGAGGACACAAATACGACGAGCCCTGTTTGCGGGAAATTATCCACAGCCAGGCAAAGTATATCGGCATGATCGGCAGTAAGCGGCGCATCAAAGCCTGCTTTCAACGATTCCGAGATGAAGAAGAGATTGCCGAGGAAGTGATTGAAAGAGTCTATGCCCCGATCGGCCTCGATATCGGAACGGAAACTCCGGCGGAGATTGCGTTAGCGATTCTCGGCGAGATCATCAAGGTCCGGCGCGGGGGGAAGGCGGCGTCTCTTTCAGGTCATTAAGGATGGTCGGCGGATGCACAGGATAAAGGGGGTTATCTTTTCCGACCTGGGCCAGGCCTCATCTTTCATGGCGTTAGATTGGGTGCAGGAAGGGCTGCAGGAATGTCTTGGCTTTACCCCCTTTCCGGCAACGCTCAACGTCCGTCCGAAGGCGCCGGAAGACGCGCGGGTTTGGCAAGCTGTTCGGAGTCAGTCCAGGGGTATTTTGTTGCCAGTAGCGGACGGCGGTTTTTGCAGCGCGCGGCTTTATCCAGTCGAGATTCAGGGACCTGCGGGTTCCTCTGGTAATAAGATCAAAGGGGCAATTTTGCTTCCGGATGTGACGAATTATCCCACAGACAAGATTGAAATAGTTGCGCCGATTCGGTTAAAGGAAGCGTTCGGTGTCCAAGACGGTGATCACCTAACCTTGGAGCTGGTCCTTGAGTAGAAAGAAGAAGCTGATCGTTGGTATTTCGGGCGCAACCGGCGCGGTATACGGCGTTCGTATTCTTGAAATCCTTTCAAAGATCGAGGACATGGAAACCCATCTGGTCCTGACCAAAGCGGCCAAGATGACCGTTCAGGTGGAGACTCCATACTCCACCAAACACGTGGAGTCGCTGGCGGACGTAGTGCATGACATCAACAATATCGGGGCGAGCATCTCGAGCGGTTCCTTTCGCACGGAAGGCATGGTGATCGCGCCTTGTTCCATGAAATCGATGGGCGGCATTGCTCATTCCATCGGGGGCGACCTTTTGGTGCGCGCGGCGGATGTGGTGCTCAAGGAGCGGAAGAAACTGGTCTTGGTGGTGCGAGAGACGCCGCTTCACTTGGGTCACCTAGAAGCGATGGTGTCACTTACGCACATGGGCGCCATCATTTTCCCGCCCGTCCCCGCCTTTTATCACCGTCCCAAAACTCTCGAGGAAGTCATTAATCAGACGTGCACGCGCATTCTGGATCAATTCGACATCGACGTTAGCCTCTTCCAACGCTGGGACGACGAAGGGATGAGCCGTCACCCCGAAGCGGCAAAGGCCACACCCCTCGTTGCCGCAAAAGAGCGTCAGGTGATCAAAAAGCAGCGGTGACATCTCTTAACTCTAATTTCATGCCTCGCCGAAAGGCCAAAAGGTCCCTCACTGCAACCCAGCAGCGCAAGAAAGAACATCTCGAGCTTTGTCTTGACGCCAAGACGGTCACGACGTCGTCGGGAACCGGACTCGACCGCTATCACTTTGTCCACAACGCGCTGCCTGAGCTGGATATCGACGAGATTGACCTGAGCGCGATTTTTCTTGGAAGGCGGCTGAAGGCGCCCATTCTGATCTCGTCCATGACCGGAGGATTCGATCTCGCGCAGAAAGTGAACCGGAACTTGGCGCTGGCAGCGCAGCAGCTCGGCCTGGCGATGGGCGTCGGCTCTCAGCGGGTGGCTATCGAAGAGCCGTCGGCTGCCGACTCGTTTCGGGTTAGAGACGTCGCGCCAGACATTCTGCTCCTGGGCAACCTCGGTGCCGTGCAGCTCAATTATGGTTACACGGTCGAGCATTGCCGGCGCGCCGTTCGGATGATCAGCGCCGATGGCTTGATCCTTCACCTGAATGTATTGCAGGAGGCCGTGCAGCCGGAGGGCAACCGCAATTTCAAAGGGCTCACCCAGAAAATCGCTGAGGTTTGCCGTGAACTAGAAGTTCCTGTTGTGGCCAAGGAGGTGGGTAGCGGAATTTCTGCCGACGTCGCGATCCGACTAAGAGACGCCGGCGTCAAGGCCATTGATGTCGCTGGTCAAGGGGGCACTTCCTGGTACGCCGTGGAGGCTCGAAGAGCCGCGAGCAAAGGCAAACCTGCCGATACGGCTTTCTTGGACTGGGGCATTCCCACTGAGGAGGCGCTTGTCGCCGTGCGCAAAGCGGTCCCAGATCTGCAGATCGTCGCCTCAGGTGGAGTTCGGACCGGATTGGATATTGCCAAATCCATTGCCTTAGGCGCCGATATCGCCGCTTTCGGTCAGCCCTTGCTTGCCTCGGCTTTGGGCTCCGCTAGCGCGGTGGTAGAGTTCCTGAGCGGCATCATTCGCGAGATCAGAGTTGCCATGCTTTGTGTCGGAGCGCCCAATTTAGCGGAGCTAAAACAAAGAACTCTCATTCGCAGATCCGCATAAGAGTTGCAAGTTTCGAGTTCCGGCCTAGCGTTCAAACTCCAAACCCAAACTCACGGTGCGAAGCGCAGTGCTCTCATGTCTGACCAGCTAAAGCAACAGATTCTCAACTACATGCGGACCCATAACACGATGACGCTAGCGACCTGTGCGAGCGATATTCCTTGGGCGGCGACGGTATTCTATGCCAGCGATGACTTTGAACTCTATTTCTTTTCGGTTCCGGATTCGCGACACTGTCAGAATTTGCGTGCCAATCCACGCGTAGCCGTGACCATTCAGGAAGATTACAAGAACTGGCAAGAAATCAAAGGGATTCAGCTTGAGGGCCGAATCACTCTGGTCGACTCGATGACGGAGAAGGCGAAGGCCATGGCGGTCTACGCGCGCAAGTACCCGGAGGTCATCAAACTCTTCACGAACCCGTCGAGCGGGGTGTTCTACAAAGCCTTCCTAAAGGTAAAATTCTACTGTGTCAACCCGGAGAAGGTTTTTTATATCGACAACGCTGAGGGCTTCGGTAAACGGCAGGAACTCGTCATTGCGGATTAGATTGAATGGAATGATCTAACGTCTAACGGATGCAAAGGATCAATTATGTCACAACGAGTAGGAAAGGAACTGACTGAAGCGCTTTGGAATCGGCTCAATGGGCAGGACATGACACCCCACGAGGGCAAGATCATTCCCATCTTCACCTTGGACGACTTGGGTTGGCCTCATCCTGCGCTACTGTCTTATTATGAAGTCGTGGCCAAAAACCGGTCCACACTCGACATCGCCCTGTGGAAGAACAGTTCGACGGCGAAGAACCTCCGGCGGGCGGCGAAACTGACCGTGATGATCACCGACAAAGGCGTCAATTATTACCTCAAAGGAAGTGTTCGAGAGTTAGAGCCCGAGATGGCGGGCGCACCGCAAGTGTCGCGCTTCCGTATGACGACGGAGGAGCTCCTGGAAGACCAAGAGCCCAACGCCGAGATTACCAGCGGCCTGGCCTATCGCCGATCGACTCAGCATGAGACCACCGATTTTTCTGTCAAAGTCTTCGAGCTCTTGCGCAGGGAACCGTGAAGCGGAAAAGAACTCTCCTGACCCTTATTCCACTCCTGTTGCTTGCCGGGGCAGGGTACGGGTTTTGGCGCTTTGGCAACGGTAAAAAGGAGTCTCCTTATATAACCGTGCCGGTGCAACGGGGGCCGCTTACCCAGGTCGTATCGTCGACAGGGACGCTGCAGGCTGTTGTCACCGTCCAGGTCGGCAGTCAAGTTTCCGGCACGATTGATAAACTGTTGGCTGACTTCAACAGCAAGGTCACGGCGGGTCAGGTCGTTGCGCAGCTCAATCAAGACAAATTCAAGGCCGCCGTGGACCAAGGGCGGGCCAATCTCCTTGCCGCGCAGTCCAACCTAGTCAAGGCCAATGTGAGCGTCGTTGATGCGCAACGAACACTGGAGCGGAATCGAGAGCTGAGGAAGCGAGAATTAATGGCCCAGAGCGAACTTGACATCGCGCAGACCGCTTATGACGCCGCGCTGGCTCAGTTGGAAGTCAATAAAGCCCAGACCGCGCAAGCCCAAGCGGGATTGAACCAAGCCATGGTCGATCTCAATAACACCGTGATCCGCTCGCCCGTCGATGGCATCGTCATCTCACGCAACGTCGATGTGGGTCAAACGGTTGCCGCCTCGCTCCAGGCTCCAACGTTGTTTACCATCGCGAACGATCTCTCAAAAATGGAAGTTCACACTAGCGTCGATGAAGCGGACGTCGGTAATGTGCACGAACGGCAACCGGTGACTTTCACCGTCGACGCCTTTCCGGCGCGCCGTTTTAAGGGAACGGTTTACCAAGTGCGCCATGCGCCCACCGTGCTGCAAAATGTGGTCACTTATGACGCCGTGGTAAGAATCGATAATAAAGAATTGCTCCTTAAGCCTGGTATGACCGCCAACGTGCAGTTTCTGGTGAGTCAAAAAGAAGACGTTCTGACGATCCCGAATATGGCCATGCGTTTCAAGCCCCCCGACCAGAAGAACGAAGCCCAGGAGCTGTTGCGTCAGGAGCAAAGCCGGGTAGCGCCGAGAATAGGTGCCAGACGAACGAGCCGCTCGTCTGGCGGTGGCGGTGGAAGCGGCGGCGGCCG
>DASQUN010000592.1:0-3654 GCA_035641275.1 Candidatus Udaeobacter sp.
CCAACTCCTGGTTGTCTAGATCTATTTCGATCCGACCCAATTCGAAGAGCTTGGCGATCTCCCACAGAACGATCGCCGAAATACTCCATGAGTCGCTTGATAACAGCGAACTCTCCCGCGGGGTCAAATCATCCACCAAAGCGTAAAGCAGAATGTGGGTATCAAGATTGAGCATCCCGTCGACAGGATGTTCCCTCTAATTTTGATTCTGCCTTTGAAGCTCCCGATCAGTTTCGCGGTGTCGGTATGAATGGGAATAAGCTTGGCAACGGGTTTCCCGTGCTTTGTGATGACTATGCCATCGGGATCTACGCGGTCCAGCAGTGCCAAGCACTGCTCCTTAAATTTGGCCGCAGGGACAGTTTTCATACAAGAAGTATATTACAAGGCGGAAGTTTTTTCTAGTCACAAAAAGTGGACATATTTCACAATTCGTAGTTCTGCAATCCGGGCCAGCGGAAACATCATCCTTGTTCATGCTCGGGTATGGGTCTAAGCAACAACAACGTGCAGTACTCATTGAATTGTCCGGATTGCGAAGTTGAAATATTGAGCCCGCGGCGCGAGAGGGTTGCGGTTCGTTTTGGGCTTGGAACTTGTCCAAGCGAAGAAAGCTTCCTCGCTGTGCTCGGAATGACATGTGAGCCCGGGTAGCATCCCGAGCATGAAATCCTATAGCAAACAATTATTCGCTGTAGCCTTTAGATGCAAACTTCGTGTCGCGATCCGTTCACTTCGCGAGCGGGTCGGGGCGGAGCTGGAATTTCACGACCTTGGGCTTGATCCTTTTGCCGCCTTCGATGTGATTGGTCGCCCTGCCAGCGTAGGCTGACCAAATGCCCTTGCCCTTCCAGCCGGCCTTCGGATCATCGATGCGCCCATCCATGCCCTTGGCGTGAAAACCCACTGGGATACGGAATGCGCAGCGTGACGAACTTCCCGTCCACGAGCGCCTCCAGCGAATCGGCAAGATTGCCGGTGGCAAACGGGACGTTCCGGCCCAACCCGAAGGTGTCGTACTGATCGACCCAGGCGTAGTAGCTGGCCTGCGCGCTCCCCGCGTCGGTCACGCCTTGAAACTGCGGTCCCGGGAAAGGGTAAAGCGCCCAGCCCTCGGGACAGTGCTTTCCCGTCGCGGCCGGGCCTTGAGCGGCCCCTGGCATTTGCGCCGGTCGAAGCTCGCGAGGTGTCCGCTCGCGAGTGACGCCCAGAAAACGCCGTTGCGATCGATGTCTCCGCCGCGCGGTCCGTACCCATTGACAGCGGCTTTGGGCTCATTCCACGGCACCTCGAAAATTTCCGTCAACGCGGTCGCCGGCGGATTGTCGCCTGGATTCATCCGAACGACCGCGCCGGGAAAGCTCAGCACCGAGCCCCAGACGGAGCCGTCCACCGGATTCACGCCAATGCCGTAGTAGCCTGCAATGATCCGCTTGTCTTTTGCCGGATCAGTGGGTTGGTCGGGCTCGACGTACTCATCGCGCTTGCCGTTGCCGTTGGTGTCGAGGATGAACGCCGTCCAACCTTGCGACTTCTGCTCGTCGCCGGTCTCATCGAACATCTTGGTGTTTAGCCAGCCGAGGGGCCGCTGGCGGAGCCGCCGCTGCTCAGCCACAGCGTGTTGTTGGCGTCCTCGGCAAAAACCAAATGGTGCGTGCTGAAGCAGGTGTCGATGAGCGTGAACTTCTTGGTTTTAGGATCGAACACGCCGAGATGACGCCCGGTTCTTTCGACCGGGAAAAGCTTCGCCGATGGATGCTCTGAGCCTTTCTTGCAGAAGGCCGGATTCGCCGCGGGTCGAATTCTTGTCGTGACCCAGACCCGCCCCTTTCCGTCGAACATCGGGTTGTGAACGGAGGCCTGGCTCTTCCAGATGCGCTCCACCCCCCAGTAAGGCGAAGGCGCAAGCATCAGCGACTCCGACCTGGCGATGAACATCGTGTCGGTGTTCGGGTCCCGGACCGGCACTTTGATTTCCGTTGCCTTGTGCCGCATTCTGAAAATCCTCTGCATGAGAAGTCGGTAGAGGAGTTCGATCTGCCGGTTGACTCATAGGCACCTCCTAATCTGGTCGAAGGGATTGGGACAAATCGGAGATACACCGGAAAGATCCATTCCTGCAAGACCTCAAAAAGCCTCGAGTCGCGACGGGTGAAAGGATAACAACAAGGGAACAGCAAGGACGACGAAAATGACTCTGACCCCAAGCGTTCACGCTGCGCCAATTTTCAATCCCAGGCCGGGAGCCTCGTGGTCATTCAGGAAGCGGAATAAACTCGGGATCGCCGGGCACCGGCGCGAAACGCCCGGCTTTCCAGTCCGCCTTCGCTTGCGCGATGCGCTCGCGCGAGCTTGAGACAAAGTTCCACCAGAGATGGCGCGGACCGTCAAGCGGCTCGCCGCCGAACAGCAGCAGCCGGGCGGCTGATGTTGCCTTGACGGTGATCTCATCGCCGGACGAGAAAACCAGCAGCCGGCCCGGCTCGAAGGCTTGCCCCGCGATCTCGACATTGCCTTCGAGCAGATAAAGCGCGCGTTCCTGGTGCTCGTTATCGAGTGAGAGCCAAGCTCCCGGCTGACACGCCGCGTCGCCATAAAAAAGCTGCGAGTAGGTTTTCACCGGCGACGCCTGGCCGAACAGCGAACCGGCGACGACGCGGACTGTCTTTCCTTCGCCTTCGAGCCGAGGCAGGGATGCGGCGGCATAGTGCGTGAAGTCAGGACCCGTTTCCTCGTATTGCTTGGGGAGCGCCACCCAGATTTGTATGCCGTAGAGTATTTGGCGGCGCTTTCTGAGTTCGTTATCGGAGCGTTCGGAGTGAACGATGCCGCGCCCGGCGGTCATCCAGTTGACCGCGCCGGGCTCGATGGATTGCACGCTGCCCAGGCTGTCGCGATGAACGATCGTCCCGGCCAACAGATAGGTGACCGTGGCCAGACCGATGTGCGGATGAGGCCGTACATCGACGCCCGCGCCGGGCGCCAGCTCAGCGGGTCCCATCTGGTCGAAGAAGACGAAAGGTCCGACGCTTTGCCGCTCCGCCGAGGGTAGCACGCGGCGAACTTCAAATCCGCCAATATCCCGAGGACGCGGCACGATAACGGTCTCGAGCGCTTTGCAGGACGGCGGCGTCCTTGCTTCAGGTTCTTCAGCGGATTGCCAACTCATAGACTCATCCCTTCCGGTCAAGTTAACCATAACACGATTGAGCGGCGCCGCCAGCAGCTTAAATACTTCCGGCATCGAGCTTGACCTTCAGAGACACAGCGCGCTACGCCGCAACCAAGGCAGCAAGAGTTATTTCACCGCAGTAGGGGCAACCCCATGTGGTTGCCCCTGGGCAGGCACGGGGCCTGCCCTTACAAAATTCCCCTCCGCGCCGCCGCGGTGAGAATTCCGGTAACGGGTTTGTTGAGCAACTTCGTCATATATGCAAGTCTGGTCGCGACCGCCTGCCTATTTGAGGAGGACCACATGCGTTATGAACTGTACTATCAACCATCCATCCAAGGCCGTGGCGAGTTCGTTCGCCTTCCGCTGGAAGATGCCGGCGCGGATTACGTCGACGTTGCGCGTGATCCGAAGTTCGGCCGTCCCGGGATCATGAAATTCCTCGAAGACCCGTCTTTAGAGCGTCCGCCGTTCGCCCCGCC
>DASQUN010000593.1:0-5108 GCA_035641275.1 Candidatus Udaeobacter sp.
CTTAACTTCTCCCTCATGGCTAGGAATCAGACCAGCGATAATTCTGATGAGAGTGGATTTGCCGCATCCCGACGGTCCTATGATGGAATAGAATTCTCCCTCTCTAACCTGTAGCGAGACGTCGACGAGTGCTTTGAGCTCGTCGGCGCCATCGTCCGGCGTACCGAATGTTTTGCTAATGCCCTTGACCGTCAGCAACGCCGAACGATTTTGCGAGATCATAGAGTTAAGATTTCAGCCGGAAGGCTTGCCCGAGGTCCACTTTCGGGGAAATATCATTATCATTTGCGATCACCCTTGGCGTTGAAAGCTGGACCGAAGGGCGAGGCTGGAGGCCACAGACGTAGAGCCGTAGGAGTTCTGTCAGGCCCGGACCCTTGCAATAAGCAGCGAACGGGGTTGGCAGGGGTGGCCATTGAGGCAAAGGCCCATCGGCTGTGGCCGGAAGGCTTGCCCGCGGTCCACTTTCTGGGAAATGACAAAAACGCGCACTGACTTTGCCGATGAATTTCTGCGACATCATACTCACCTATCCTACGCCAAAAAGAAGAGATGAAAAGAGTATAGTTGACACACCAACGAATTATCGGATACGGTCCGACAAATCCTGACCTGGCACGGCGATCACTGGCAGCCTTTCTCGCCGGGCTGTTGTCCCGCTGATTCATGCTGGAGTCTCTCGCGAGTTTAGGCTACGGCTTCACCATTGCGCTGCAGCCGCAAAACCTTCTCTACTGCTTCATTGGCGTCACGATGGGAACGCTCGTCGGTGTGCTTCCCGGAATCGGACCGACGGCGACGATAGCGTTGCTCCTGCCGGCCACGTTCAACGTGAATCCTGTCTCAGCGATCATCATGCTCTCCGGCATTTGCTACGGCGCCATGTACGGCGGCTCCACGACTTCGATTTTGCTGAATATCCCCGGCGAGGCTTCTTCAGTCGTCACTTGTCTGGACGGCTATCAGATGGCCCGCCGAGGCAAGGCAGGCCGGGCCCTAGGCATTTCAGCTTTCGGCTCGTTCATCGCCGGCACGATCAGCATTGTCGGTCTGGTCATCCTCGCGCCCACATTAGCGAGCTTCGCCCTCAAATTCGGCCCGCCCGAGTACTTCGCCTTGATGATCATGGGCATGACCGTGGTCGCCTACCTGGCAAGAAAATCCATGATCAAAGCGCTCATGATGACTGTCCTTGGCGTGATTCTCGGATGCGTTGGTCTGGATCCGATCACGGCGACGCCGCGCTTTACATTGGGAATGCTTGAACTCAGCGACGGCATAAGCCTGGCGCCGCTCGTCATGGGCCTCTTTGGCATCGCCGAAGTGCTCGGAAATCTCGGCGGGCTCAAAGCCGAAGTTTTTTCCGACAAAATCAAGGGACTCTTTCCTGACCGCGACGATTGGAGGCGCTCGATAGGCCCCATCACACGAGGTTCCTTGCTGGGATTTTTCCTCGGCCTCCTTCCGGGTGTCGGTGCGATCGTGCCGCAGTTCTTGAGCTACGGCTTGGAGAAAAGGCTCTCGGCCCATCCGGAGCGGTTTGGCAGCGGCGAGATCGAGGGAGTGGCTTCGCCCGAGGCTTGCAACAACGCCGCGGTGGGCGGGACCTTCATACCGCTGCTAAGTCTCGGCATTCCTTCGAATGCTATGACGGCGATTCTGCTGGGCGCTCTGATGATTTATGGCCTGACGCCCGGGCCTTTGTTGATCAAAAACTCTCCGGATCTCTTCTGGGGGGTAATCGCAAGCATGTATATCGGAAACATTCTGCTTTTGATTCTCAATTTGCCGCTTATTCCTCTATGGGTAAGCATCCTCAAGATCCCCTACTCCTATCTCTCCTCCTCGATTATTTTGTTTTGCCTGATCGGCGCCTACGCTCTCAACAACAGCACGACGGATATCTACGTCGCGGTTCTGTTCAGCCTCGTGGGGCTCTTGATAAAGAAACTGGATTTCGAGCCCGCCCCTCTGGTACTGGCCTTTGTTCTCGGCCCGCTTCTCGAGACGGCTTTGCGGCGCTCGCTGATTCATTCCGACGGGAGCTTTCTTATTTTTATCGAGCGGCCTCTATCGGCGGCATTTATCTTCTTGGCGTTTTTTGTCCTTGTGGTTTCGCTTTTCAGCAAGATAAGATTGGGGCACGGCCTTAGTGAAGAGGACTAGAATCACAGTCGATGCTTGGTGTGGGGTCTTTGGGTTCACTTTCGGAGCGCTGCTGAGCTATGCGGCGAGCCGCCTCGGCGTCGGCAACGCGATGAACCCTGGCTCGGGCTTCATCTTTTTTTGGTCTGGATTGCTGATGACGCTTTTGTCCGTAACGCTTTTCGTCCAGTCGGCGCGCGGACTGGCCGGGGAGAGCCGCGAAGTCGCGTTGACAAGTTGGGCCAAGATTTTTTTCGTATTGGCATCCCTGATGCTCTATGCGGCGTTCTTCGAAAGCCTCGGCTTCGTCTTGAGCACGTTTCTCCTCATGACTTTTCTTCTGAGAATCACCGAAGGAAATAAGTGGGCGCGCATCATCGGAGTCGCGGGCGCCGTCGCGCTGGGAAGTTTTGCCATTTTTGAGATTTGGCTGAAAATCAGACTGCCCAAAGGGATTTTTTTGTGATGCCGAAGGGAGGAAAAATGGGTCTGTTACAGAAGGGCGTTCCGGTCGTAATCGGCTTGGTCGCGGCGAGCCTCTATGCGTTCATACCTTTGGCCCGGTCACAGGAGAAATACCCCTCCCGGGCTATCGAAATGGTTATCGCCTTTCCGGCCGGCGGCTTCGCCGACGTCACCGGAAGAATATTCGGCGAAGAGATGTCGAAGCTGCTCAATGCTCCAATCGCGCCCATCAACAAGGGCGGCGCGACCGGCAGTGTTGCCGCCACCGGCATGCTCAAGTCGCCCAAGGACGGCTACAACCTGCTCGTTAACACATTGGGCGGAATGGTCTTGGCGCCGGTCATTCTCAAAGACGTCGCTTACGATACGAATAAGGATTTCTATCCGATAGCTTTCATCACATCCGCGCCCGACGGGCTCACGGTTCGAGCGGAATCACCATACAAGACCCTCCAGGAACTCATCGACGCCGCCAAAAAGAGCCCGAACAAATTGTCCTACGGCACGGCAGGAACCGGAGTTGGCGGCCACTTCAATTCGCTGATCTTGGCGCAGAACGCCGGCATAAAGATCAAGCATGTGCCTTACAAAGGAGGCGGAGAGTATGTTCCCGCTCTCTTGGGCGGCCATCTCGATTTCGTGGTCGGTACGGCAATCGCCACGCTGCCCCACGAGAGCGCAGGCAAGCTGAAGACTTTGGCGCTCATGGGCACGAATAAGATGAAGGCGCTGCCGACGGTCCCGACAACGTCTGAGCTGGGGATCAAAGGCGACTACCTCGACAGCTGGGCCGGGTGCTTCGTCACGGCGGGAACGCCGAAACCCGTGATCGATGCTCTCACGGCTGTGGCGGAGAAGGTGATCAAATCGAAGGACTTTAGCGCGCGCATCGAAAAGACCGGAGGCGTCGTTCAGTACATAGCGCCGACTGAGTTTCGCAAGATGATCGAAAAAGACAAGAACACCGCCATGGAAATCGCAAAAAGAGAGGACTTGCTGCAGTCGATCAAGTGACCCCAACTTCGCTGCAACAAGTTACAATGGTGTTTCCCTTGCGTCATTACCGCGCAAGCACGTCCTGAGCAGCTTAGCCGAAGGGCGGTAATCCAGCTTTCCATGTATCTCCTGGATTCCGCCTGGCGCTAGTATCCTGGAATCAAGGTGCGTTAAATAAGTCATTAATCTCCTAGTTGTGACTCCTAAGTTCATCAAATGATTCGAACGTCATTCCGGGCAAGCTGGCATTAGCCAGCGCGACCCGGAATCCAGGAAAATCAAGTGCTTCTGGATGCCCGCTTTCGCGGGCATGACGACAAAGAGGCGAACAGAAAAAGCTTTTCGGAGTCCTTCGACGAGCTCAGGACGAACGGATGAGACTTGATATTGTTGATGATTTTCCGTTCATGCGGAGAGGCTCTCGAAGCATTCCTAATCTTTTTTTGGCAACCTGCTAGCAACGCCGTCTTTGGTGTTATTCCGTTACCCGCACGCCGACCTCATCCAAATGCTTCAACAAATCAGCCGGATCCTGGTAAACGCGATAGGCGCCGGCCCTTTCCAACTCTTCCCGTCCGTAGCCGCCGGAAAGCAAACCGATCCCGAGCGCTCTCGCTCGGCGAGCGGCGAGGAGGTCCCAGACGCTATCGCCCACGACAAATGATTGGCTGATCTCCACTCCCAGACGCTCGGCGGCGGCGAGAAACAGATCCGGATCGGGCTTGGCGTGCTGCACCTGATCGCGAGTGATCACCGGCACTTCGTTATCGATGTTGAGGATCTTCAATGTCGGCCCGGCGCTCTCCAGCCGGCCGCTGGTGGCCACCGCCCACGGCACTTCGATCTTGGAAAGGTAAGCCAGGAGTTCCCGCGCTCCCGGCAGCGACCGGACCTGCCCCACTTGGCGCGCGTACGCTTCCGCGTGAATCCGCTGAAGTTGCGTTGCCTCTTTAGCGGTGATTCGGCGTCCCGTTTCGCGCAACAGATTGTTTGCCAGCAAGCCACCGCTCATCCCGATGCGGCGATGAATACGCCATACGGCCAGTTCGATGCCCGCTTGCTCCAACGCTTCGCGCCAGGCGAGAACGTGTTGGTAAACGCTATCAACCAAAGTACCATCGAGATCGAATAAAAAAGCCGGCTCACCGGTTCGCTTGTTTAACCGGTCGAGTTGCCGGCGATTGGATTTATCGGGTCGATTCATAAGATTCCTCGCTCACCTGATCGCTTGACGGTCTTCGCGGTCGATCAGAACCTGCATGGTTCAATTGGAGATGTCATCACTCTATCGCGCTGAAAAATACTCTGCCACACCGAATCAAAAATTGTCGCTTTCAAGTTGGGATCCTGCCTCATGGTTGCAACACGCGCGGGTGATCCCGTCTCGTAATTGTCCTGGAATGATGGGTTTAACTCTGCCCGCCCGGTTGCCTTCAAGGAGGTTGGCGCTGTGGCCCATCAAGACACAGGCTTATCGGCCGCTGCCGAAAGACTCGCTCCCA
>DASQUN010000594.1:0-35713 GCA_035641275.1 Candidatus Udaeobacter sp.
TCAGCGTCCCGGGCGAGAAGCTTGAGGTCCTCCGGGGTTTCGGTAATGGGTGGAACGACGGCTGATTCTTCAGGGACCATTTTCCCGTCTGGCAGCAAATTCCACGCGGTTACTTCGGTTGTTTCCCAGCCACGTCCGTTCCAACGGGCCACGGGGGTTTCGACGAATCCGCGCAAACTAAAATCGCGATTGAGAAGAAAAATTGTCACGCCTTGCAAGGTATTCGTCGCGGTATCGAAATTATTGACGTTGATAAAGCTTCCCTCTCCCCTGATCCAAATATCGGCCGTTCCGAATAGGCTTTGCTGCTGTTTGCCTTTGACCTCAGTCTTGAAGATCGTTTGCGCCTGATGCGCGAAAATCGGTACGAGTGTTTCATTCCAGAAAAAGGTGAACAGGCAGATAAACGACGAGAGAAGGATTAGGGGAAGTGCAATACGTTGAACGCTGATCCCACTGGAGCGCATTGCCGTCATCTCGTTTGTTCGCGTCATCATTCCCAGGCAAAACAAAGCCGAGAACAAAGTGGCAAAACCAATCACGCGAGAGATCGAGAGAGGGGCTTTGAAGAAAAAATAACGCATGATGGTCCAGATGGGGGCTCCAGTGTTGAGAAAAGTGCTGATGCGGTCAAAGAAATCAACGATAACATAGAGCGACGTGACGCAGACCAGGCTCGTAAAGAAGACGCGCAGGAACGCCTGAACCAAATAGCGATCGAGAATGCTACCCACAGGCAGAAAGGTGACTTGGTTTCTAACTTCCATGCTGTGATTTCAAGTGTTTCCCTTTCCGCTTGAGTCGGTCCATATATTGCCCTCCCAAGGCGAACACGACATCGAGCTTAGATTGAAGCAATAGCGGAGATTCACGGAGCGCCTTATTGAAGAAGTGAATGGCAATGCCTCCCACGACGATGTTCGGAAGCCACAGGGCCGGGATCGGATTAAGAATGCCTTGGTCGCCGAGTGCCTTCCCGAGAGATAGAAGCGCGTAATACGTGAGCAGCCAAAACAGACAGAGCATGAATCCCCAAGAGCGATTGGCTCGAGAGCTTCTGGGCAGTAGAGTCAAAGATACACCGAGCAGACAGAAGACGATGGGGGCGAAACCAAACGAGATCCGTTGCTGTAATTCCATGAGCTCGGGAATCACTCGGGTTCCGCGGTTTTGTTTGTCGCGAATGGTTTTGAGCAAGTGCCGGAGGGACATTTCTTTTGGTCCGGCTTCTCTTCTTCGAACCGGCGCGATAAGATCGTCCAGGTCTAGCTTGAAATCGTAGATATTGAAACGCGTCTGGCTAAAGCCGGGGCGATTCTTTTGTCGTTCGTAAATCGAACCGTCGAAAAGTTTCAGTCCCAAACTATTGGTCTCATCGTCGGTTGTGATAAGTGCGACTTTTCCGAGGATTATACTCTCTCTAACTTGCTCCCTTTTATCGACAATTAAGACGCCCTGGACAGTGTTTCCTGGTGGAATGACTTCCTCGACGTAGATAAGAATCTTGGGAAAATCATCATTGAAGACCTTTTCTTTCAAAGCGGTTCCAACACGAGTCTTGGCAATGTTATACAGTTCCTTCTTGAGTGCTAGATTGGCTGCCGGTCGAGCGAAAGTGGTCAGAAAAAGGGTCATGATCGCGACACCCACTGCGACAGTCCCGATTGGCCAAAGGATTTGCGTGGGGCTGATGCCGGACGCTTTCATAGCGAGAAGCTCTTGATCGTTTGACAGTCGCCCTAGGCCTAGAAGGATGGCCAAAAGAAAAGCCATAGGCACAGTCAGCTCCAAAAACGTGGGTAGGATGAGCGAGAACAATTTCCCAATTTGAAGCAGCGGGACCCCACGGGCTATCACGAGTTCAACGAGTCTCAGGATCCGCGCAATCAAGAGAATGAACGTGAAGGCCAAGAGTCCGAACCAAAACGGGGGAAGAATTTCAAAAATAAGATAGCGAAAAAGTGTCTTTCTCTTCACGGTCCGGACCTGTTCTCTGGTGATCCTTTTTTGTAAAATCCTTTCGTTAAAAAAACAACTCATCGATGAGCGAAAAAGCCTTTATTTTCGGAATTAATCCTGTCATCGAAAAATTGAAGGCGTCGGCCCATGACGTGTCGGAAATCCTGATCCTCAGCCGCCCCCAGAGGCCGGCGCTGCGGTCGATTGCAGCCGAAGCGAGGCGCCTTGGATTGCGCGTAACCTATGTAAATCCTGATTTGTTGAGGCGATTAGTCGGTGGAGAAAATCACCAAGGTGTATTAGCGAAAGTTGAGCCATACGCTTGCCTACCATTCTCTGAATTGGTCGAGGGGGTTTCCACGTCTCTTACCGCTGAGAGGGTTTTGATTTTGGATGGTTTGACCGACCCGCGCAACTTCGGCGCTCTTTTGCGAACTGCTGAGGCGGTTGGAGTTCAGCACGTCCTGATTCCCAAGGACCGTTCTGTCAGCGTGACGCCGACAGTGGTCAAGACTTCCGCCGGGGCCATTCATCACCTCAAGGTGTACAAGACCACGAATTTGAGACGCGCCATTGCGACCCTCAAAGAACGTGGTTTCTGGGTGGTCGGACTGGATGTCCAAGCCCGGGCAGGTATTTATGACATTGTGTACCCGAAGCGGCTGGCCATTATCTTGGGTAGCGAGGGAAAGGGCGTTCGGCCAATTCTGCTCGGGGAATGCGATTATCTCATATCAATCCCGATGTTAGGGAGAATCGCCTCGTTGAACGTCGCTGTGGCGGGAGCCGTTTTTCTCTACGAGCTCCTTCGACAAGAGCAAGCGTTGACAAAGGCTGAGGCTAAGGGATAATAGGGTCATCAGGGGTTCTGTCTGAGAATCCGGACGGATCAAAAGCCTTGCCTGTTGACATAATACCCTGAAGATGTTTTAAATAGGCGTTTGCTAATGGGGAAAAGTGTCTCGGCCATTTGCCTTGATGGCTTAGGATTCCATTGTTAATCAGCCGTAATTAATCATTTCCGCTGCCCTTCGAAAGGCAAGTTCGAAGCTTTTGTGTCGGCACGCAAAGTTCTTTTTTAGACTAGGCTGGCGTAGCTCAACGGCAGAGCAGCTGATTTGTAATCAGCAGGTTGTAGGTTCAAGTCCTATCGCCAGCTCCATTCAGAAGGAATTGAGATTAGATAAAATCAAATCTGCGGAGGCCTTTCGGCGCCGCACCCTTATTATTGAAGCTGTTGGAGGTTTAGGGAGAAGAGGAGAGGTTCCCGAGTGGCCAAAGGGAGCAGACTGTAAATCTGCCGGCGATGCCTTCGAAGGTTCGAATCCTTCCCTCTCCACCAATTTTCTTCTTGCGGGAATAGCTCAGTTGGTAGAGCGCGAGCCTTCCAAGCTCGGGGTCGCGGGTTCGAGTCCCGTTTCCCGCTCCAGTTTGTGTATAGGCAATGGCATATAGCGGGCGGTTCGGTCTTCATTTCGGAGCAGTCGCCATAGGCTGTGAGCCATCGACCGATATGCCCAGGTAGCTCAGTCGGTAGAGCACGTCCTTGGTAAGGACGAGGTCGGCGGTTCAATCCCGCTCCTGGGCTTTTGCCGGGCTTGTGGTTTCAAAAGTTTCACAAGAAATAATGAAGAAAGATAATTGAGGAACGGAACGGCAAATTAATAGGAGGATGAGATGAGCAAACAAAAATTTGAGCGAAAAAAGCCGCACCTGAACATCGGGACAATCGGCCATGTAGACCATGGCAAAACGACTTTGACCGCTGCCATCACCAAGGTTCTGGAAAAGCAAGGAAGAGCCAAGTTCATGGCCTATGATCAAATCGATAAGGCGCCGGAAGAAAGAGAGCGGGGCGTTACGATCAATATCGCCCACGTCGAATATGAGACCGATAAACGCCATTATGCGCACGTCGATTGTCCGGGCCACGCCGACTACATCAAGAACATGATTACCGGAGCGGCGCAGATGGATGGGGCCATTCTCGTTGTGTCGGCTGCGGACGGCCCGATGCCGCAGACTCGCGAGCACATCCTCTTGGCACGTCAGGTCGGAGTACCCGCCATCGTTGTCTTCCTTAATAAGGCGGACATGGTGGATGACAAAGAGCTGCTGGACCTCGTGGAACTTGAAGTACGCGAACTGCTTTCCAAATATAAATTTCCTGGCGATGACACGCCGATCGTCATCGGCAGTGCATTGAAGGCTTTGGAAGGTGATGCCTCTGAAATGGGCGAAGGAGCTATCTTAAAGCTCATGGATGCGGTTGATTCGTTTGTTAAAGAGCCGACGCGAGATATCGACAAGCCGTTTATCATGCCTGTTGAAGATGTCTTCACGATCAGTGGCCGAGGCACGGTAGTCACAGGTCGTGTTGAGCGGGGAATCGTTAAGGTCGGCGATGAAATCGAAATCGTTGGCTTTCGGGATACTCAGAAGACCGTCGCAACCGGGGTGGAGATGTTCCGCAAACTTCTGGATGAAGGTCAAGCCGGCGACAATATCGGAGTGCTACTTCGCGGAACCAAGCGCGAGGAAGTAGAGCGCGGTCAGGTTTTGGCTAAACCAGGAAGCATTACGCCGCACACGAAATTTAATGCGGAGGCCTATGTCCTGACCAAAGAGGAAGGTGGAAGACATACCCCGTTCTTCAATGGTTACCGGCCGCAATTCTATTTCCGAACGACCGACGTTACGGGCGTCGTGAAACTCCCAGAGGGTACCGAAATGATCATGCCGGGTGATAATATCAATGTGGAGATCGAACTGATTACCCCGGTGGCCATGGATGAAGGATTGAAGTTCGCGATCCGCGAAGGCGGCAGAACGGTCGGCGCGGGAGTCGTGACAAAGATCATGCAATAACGCCAGACGCAGGAGGTACGGCCATGCGCGAACTCGTAGGCTTTGCTTGTGATCAATGCAAGCGAAAGAATTACACCACGACGAAAAACAGAAAGAAGACCACAGACAAACTGGCTCTAAAGAAATTCTGTTCTTCTTGCCGGATCCATACCTTGCATCGGGAGGTAAAGATCTGAGGAGAGAGAAGGGTCAGTAGCTCCAATTGGCTAGAGCGCCGGACTCCAAATCCGGTTGTTGCAGGTTCGAGTCCTGCCTGACCCGCCATTTTAGTCGCTAACGTCATGGGAGATTGGATCCAAAGAGCTCAGGATGGGGTTCGGCATGCAACCGAGTTCTTTGAGGAAGCCTGGCAAGAGCTCAAGAAAGTGCATTGGCCGTCGCGTAAAGAGACTTACGCGGCGACACTGGTTGTCCTGGTTGTGGTCGTTTTGATTTCCATCTATCTCGCCCTGGTGGATTTAGGCCTGACCAAGGCTATTCAGGCCATCATTGACTAGTTTCTTGGGTCATCCGTATGGCTAAACAGTGGTACATCGTTCATACCTTTTCCGGATATGAACAAAAGGCGAAGGCCGCGCTCGAGGAAAGAATCAAAGCGCTGGGCAAGCAAGACTATTTCGGGGACATTTTAGTACCGGTCGAGAAGGTCGTCGAGCTGGTCAAGGGGAAGAAGAGAACGTCTTCGAGGAAGTTTTTCCCGGGCTATATTTTGGTTCAGATGGAGCTGAACGATGACACCTGGCATGTGGTCAAGGAAACACCGAAAGTCACGGGATTTGTCGGTGGCAGTACCAATCCGCCTCCCGTAAGTGAAGAGGAGGTAAGAACGATCACTCAGCAGATGGAAGAAGGGGCCATAAAGCCGAAGCCTCGGATTCTTTTCTCAGTGGGCGAAAATGTGAAGGTTGTCGATGGCCCTTTTGCCGATTTCAACGGGGTTGTCGAGGAAGTTCGTCCTGACAAAGGAAAGCTCAGAGTGCTGATCAGCATTTTCGGTCGAGCAACCCCCGTGGAGCTGGAATTTGTGCAGGTGGAACGGAACTAGACAGAAGGATTTAGAGAAATGGCGAAGAAGGTCATAGGCGAGATCAAGCTTCAGATACCAGCGGGTCAGGCCAATCCAAGCCCACCTGTGGGACCGGCCCTCGGTCAACGCGGCGTCAATATCATGGAGTTTTGTAAATCGTTCAATGCCGCAACGCAGTCTCAGCAGGGCATGATCATTCCCGTTATTATTACGGTTTACGCGGATCGTTCCTTTGCCTTTGTGACCAAGACTCCGCCAGCTTCGGTATTGCTCAAAAAGGCCGCCGGCGTTGAGAAGGGCTCTGCTGAGCCCGGAAAGACGAAAGTTGGCAAGGTGACCCGAGATCAGATTAGACAAATCGCCGAGCTTAAGCTCAAAGATCTAACGGCGAAGGACATTGCGGCGGCAGAAAAGTCGGTGGAGGGGACAGCTCGCAGTCTCGGTTTGGACGTTGAAGGTTGAGCCGGTCTGAGTCATGGGCTGGGCGAATTCTAGTTTTGGGGAAAAGCATGAGTAGCAACGGTAAATCTTATCGAGCCGCAGTGGCGAAAGTGGATCGTAATCAGCGTTATCTTTTGGAGGACACGCTCCGGCTGGTGAAAGAGACCGCTAGGGCCAAATTTGACGAGACCGTTGAAATGGCCGTGCGCCTCGGTGTCGATCCGCGGCAGGCCGACCAGAATGTCCGCGGGACCGTCACGTTGCCTCACGGCATGGGAAAAGCCGTCCAGGTGCTCGCGTTTGCGAAGGGCGATAAGGAAAGGGAGGCGCAAGAAGCAGGTGCCGATTTCGTCGGCAGCGATGAGCTTATTAAAAGGATAAGCGAAGGTTGGTTTGATTTCGACAAGGCTGTAGCAACGCCAGATATGATGGGGGCTGTCGGACGCATCGGTAAGGTTCTAGGGCCTAGAGGGCTCATGCCGAATCCAAGAACGGGCACCGTGACCATGGATATAGGGAAAGCGATAAAGGAAATCAAAGCGGGAAAATTGGAATTCCGAGTCGACAAGGCCGGCATCGTTCATGTACCGGTCGGCAAGGCTTCCTTTGGCGCTGAGCAGTTGATCGACAATGCGAAAGCGGTCTTGCTGTCTATTCTACGAGCCAAGCCGGCCTCTGCAAAAGGCAATTACGTACGGGGTGTGACCCTTTCCACGACCATGGGACCGGGAATCAAAGTCGACCTGTCGCAGATCAGAGCGATGGCTGCGTAGCTTGAAGTTCCCAAACAGTGAAGCGCTAAAAACAAGGACCAGGGATTAGGGAGAGGAGAATGGCAGAATTGGAAACTGCGCGTGCCAGCCATGCAGAAAAGGCCGAGACGGTCGCCGCTGTGCATGAGCGGTTAAGGGCGGCGAAAATGGCGATCCTCACAGAATACCGCGGGCTCTCGGTAGCCCAAATGACCCGACTGCGCCGTGAAATTCGCCAAGCCTCGGGCGAATATCAAGTGATCAAGAATACGTTGGTGCGTCGAGCGCTCAAAGACACCGCATACGGCGATTTGGAGCGTCTGCTGGAAGGCCCCAATGGTTGGGCCTTGGCCTACGACGACCCAGTACTGCTCTCAAAAACGCTCGTTAAGTTTGTCGACGATAATGAAAAACTCACCATCAAGGGCGGGATTTTTGAAGGGCAGTTCATGGATCCCGCCAAAGTAAAGGCGCTATCGCAAATGCCGAGCAAGCCGGAACTGCAAGCGAAACTTCTCGCGATGATTCAGGCTCCGGCGACACAATTGGCACGGCTCATTCAGGAACCCGGGGCGAGAGTGGTGAGGCTGTTGGAGACGTTGCGTAAGGGTAAATCGGAATAAGCTGAAAGTTTCGACCAGATCATACGAAAAGGGAGGAAGTTTTATGGCAGAGGTATCAAAAGAGCAGGTCAAGGACTTCATTAAGAACATGACACTGATGGATGCGGCCGCTCTTGTGAAGGAACTCGAAGAAGAGCTAGGTGTGAGTGCCGCAGCTCCTGCAATTATGGCCGCGGCGGCGGCGGGACCTGCGGCGGCCGCCGAGGAGAAAACCGAGTTCAACGTCATTCTCGCAGAAGCTGGGGACAAGAAAATTCAAGTGATTAAAGTCGTGCGCGAACTGACCGGCCTGGGCTTGAAGGAGGCGAAGGACCTGGTGGATGGAGCGCCCAAAACTGTCAAAGAGGCTGTTCCCAAGGCTGAAGCCGAGACGATAAAAAAGAAGCTGGAGGAACAGGGGGCAAAAGTCGAGATCAAGTAGATCGCCGTTTCCAGCTATCCGTGTTCGTTCAATTATGGATCATTTACCGAGTTCGATAGAGGAGCAAGCATGGCATTTCAGGTCGCCAATAATTTAAGATTTCGCCGCAGTTTCGGGAGAATTAGGAAGATTATCGATCTCCCATATTTGATTGAAATCCAAAAAAACTCCTACGATCTGTTCCTACAAAAGGACGTTCCTGGAGCGCAACGCCAAAATCTCGGCCTTCAGGAGGTCTTCAAGTCGGTATTTCCTATTAAAGACTTCAATGAAACAGCCTCTCTTGAGTTTGTCAGTTATGCCTTAGGCGAGCCTAAGTACGATGTGGAGGAATGTCACCAACGGGGAATGACTTACGCGGCGCCATTGAAGGTGACCGTACAACTGGTGTTGTGGGATGTAGACAATCAGACGGGCTCGCGCAGCATCAAGAACGTAAAGGAGCAGGAGGTCTACTTTGGTGAGATTCCGCTCATGACCAGCAATGGCACTTTCATGGTCAATGGGACCGAACGCGTCATCGTCAGCCAGCTTCACCGTTCCCCTGGAGTTTTCTTCGAACATGACAAAGGAAAAACGCATGCGAGCGGAAAATTGCTCTACTCGGCGCGGGTGATTCCGTATCGGGGCTCATGGGTGGACCTCGAATTCGATCCGCGCGACATTCTGTATGTCCGTATAGACCGGCGGCGCAAGTTTCATGCCACGGTATTGCTGAGAGCTTTGGGAATGACCACCGAAGATCTGCTCAACTATTACTACAAGAGCGATACGGTTATCTTCGATGGCCGCAAGCCGGCGTTGGTATTTAATGCGAGTCACCTCTTGGGCGCTAAGGTGAGCTCGGATGTGCGTGATCCGAAAAGCAACGAGCTCATCGTCAAAGAGGGCAAAAAATTCACCCGCCCCGTGCTGCGCCAGATGGAAGCGGCAAAGGTAAAGCAGGTTCCTATCGCCTGGGAGGAGATTCTTGGCCGTGTTGCATCCCACGATATCGTCGATTCCCAGACGAAAGAAGTGCTGGTGGAATGTAACCACGAAATTACTCAAGAAAAATTGGATTTGATACGCGAAAAAGGGATTAGTCAGATTGATGTCCTTTTCATCGATGAGTCCAACATCGGTCCTTATCTGCGTCAGACGTTGTTGCAAGACCGCATTCGTTCTCCTCAGGATGCGATTCTAGAAATCTACCGTCGCTTACGGCCCGGTGATCCACCGACCGTCGAGTCGGCCACCAACTTCTTCAACAATCTGTTTTTCAATCCGGATCGCTACGATCTCTCGAAGGTAGGCCGACTGAAACTTAACCATCGGCTGAAGCTCAATGTGCCTTTGGAGCAGGGAACGCTACGTAAGGAAGATATCATCGAAGTGGTTCGCTATCTCATGGAACTCAAGAACGGGAACGGGTCCGTTGATGATATCGATCACCTCGGTAATCGTCGCGTGCGGGCCGTCGGCGAACTCGTGGAGAACCATTTTCGCGTGGGGCTGGTGCGGATGGAGCGGGCGATCAAGGAAAAGATGAGCCTGCAGGATATCGAGACATTGATGCCCCAGGAGCTGATCAACTACAAACCCGTTTCTGCGGCCCTCAAAGAATTTTTCGGCTCCAGTCAGCTCTCGCAGTTTATGGATCAAACCAATCCACTTTCCGAGATTACTCACAAGCGGCGCCTCTCAGCCTTGGGGCCCGGAGGCTTGACCCGTGAAAGAGCAGGTTTCGAAGTTCGGGACGTGCACCCGACGCATTACGGCCGTGTTTGTCCGATCGAGACCCCTGAAGGTCCGAATATCGGCCTGATCGCGTCGCTTACGACGTATGCGCGCGTCAATGAGTTTGGATTTATCGAAACGCCCTATCGCGAGGTGGAGAATGGTCGGGTAACCGATCGCATCCGGTATCTTTCCGCTCTCGAAGAGGAAGATCACGTTATTGCGCAGGCCAACGCGCCGATCGATGGCCGGGGTGCTTTTACTGTCGATCTGGTTTCTGCCCGCAAGGGCGGTGAGTTCGTCATGGGCAGACCAGAAGAGGTCACGTTGATGGACGTGTCACCCAACCAGCTAGTCAGTGTGGCCGCCTCGCTGATTCCTTTTTTGGAAAATGATGACGCTAACCGAGCGCTCATGGGATCGAACATGCAGCGGCAAGCGGTTCCCTTGCTCCGCACTGAGGCGCCGTTCGTCGGCACCGGCATGGAGAAGATCGTGGCGCGGGATTCAGGCGTAACGATCGTGGCGCGGCGAGACGGCGTCGTCGAAAGCGTCGACTCCACCCGCATTGTTGTTAAGGCCGATAAACCTTCCGGCGCACGCGATACCGGTGTCGATATTTACAATTTGGTTAAATACCAACGCTCCAACCAAAACACCTGCATCAATCAAAGGCCCATCGTGGTCGTGGGCGACCAAATAAGGGCTGGCGACGTTATTGCCGATGGCCCATCTACGGAGATGGGTGAGCTAGCGCTGGGTCGCAATGTGCTCGTCGCTCTGATGCCCTGGGGCGGATACAACTTCGAAGATTCGATCCTCATCAGTGAGAGAGTCGTGAAGGAAGACATTTATACGTCGATTCACATCGAAGAGTTTGAGTGCGTTTCTCGCGATACCAAACTTGGTCCTGAAGAGATCACGCGAGATATTCCCAACGTGGGTGACGAGGCGCTCACCAATCTCGACGAGAGCGGCATTATCCGCATTGGGGCCGAAGTCAAGTCCGGCGATATCCTTGTCGGAAAAATAACCCCGAAGGGTGAAACCCAACTGTCGCCGGAAGAAAAACTGTTGCGGGCGATTTTTGGCGAGAAGGCGGGTGAAGTCCGGGATACGTCGCTGCGGGTTCCGCCGGGCGTCGAAGGCACTGTTATCAACGTCCGGATCTTCTCGCGCAAAGGCTTAGCTAAGGATGAACGCAGCAAGGCGATCGAAGATGAAGAGATCACCCGGCTGAAAAAAGACCAGCACGATGAGGTTCGGATTCTTCAGGAAGGCGCGCTTAGGCGACTTAAGAAGCTGCTCGTCGGACGACGTCTGGCGTCGCGCTTGAGCGACGATACTCGCAAGGTGCTTCTCAACAAGGGCCAAGAAATCGCCGAGGAAGATCTGGATCAGCTGCCCATGCCTTATTGGGGTGAGATCCGGGTAGATAATGAGTCAGTGGAAGCGGAGCTGCATCGCGTCGTTGACAGTACCACGAGCCAAGTCAATCTGATTAAAGACGTATTCGAAGACAAGATCGACAAGCTCAAAGGTGGCGATGAACTTCCACCAGGCGTCATTAAGATGGTCAAGGTCTTTGTGGCCATCAAACGCAAGCTGCAAGTCGGCGATAAAATGGCCGGACGGCATGGCAACAAGGGCGTTATCTCGCGCATCCTGCCGGAAGAGGACATGCCCTATCTTGAGGACGGTACACCCGTTGATGTGGTTTTAAATCCATTGGGCGTGCCATCTCGAATGAACGTGGGACAGATCCTTGAAGCTCATCTCGGCTGGGCCGCGAGAAGCTTGGGACAGCAGATCGACGAGCTCCTTCGGGCTCAGCATGAAAATGGCGACGGCGTGCGTCGCCGGCTGAAAGAATATTTGAACGGCAAAGAGGCGAATGAGCTGATCGACGGAGTCAAAGAACCGGACGTGTTCAAGCTCGCTGAGAAATATCGCGACGGCGTTCGCATTGCTTCTCCTGTATTCGACGGGGCGGCGGAAGAGGAGATTTTCAACTTACTTAGGAAAGCCGGGCTGCCGGCCACTGGCCAGGTGACGCTTTATGATGGTCAGACGGGTGAACCGTTTGACGGCAAGGTGACGGTGGGCGTCATGTACATTATGAAACTCCATCACCTAGTCGACGACAAAATTCACGCCCGCTCCACCGGACCATACTCCCTGGTTACGCAGCAGCCGCTTGGTGGAAAAGCGCAGTTCGGTGGTCAACGACTCGGCGAAATGGAGGTTTGGGCGCTGGAGGCCTATGGGGCGGCGTACACTCTACAAGAGATGCTGACGGTTAAGTCAGATGACGTGGTTGGGAGAACGCGTATGTATGAGGCCATTGTGAAAGGCGACAATCTGCTTGAACCGGGGCTGCCGGAATCCTTTAACGTCATGGTCAAAGAGCTCCAGAGTCTCGGACTGGATGTCGACTTGGTTGAGGAAAAGTAACGCCAGTGAGTCTGCATCAGTAAACCGGAGGTGATCCTTTATGGAAGATTTGTTCAATTTATTCGAAAAACCCAAGAACCCACTCAGTTTTAATGCGATCAAGGTTTCCGTTGCCTCTCCGGAAAAAATCAGATCTTGGTCTCATGGTGAGGTCAAAAAGCCGGAGACCATCAATTACAGAACTTTCAAGCCGGAACGTGATGGTTTATTTTGCGCCAAGATCTTTGGGCCGACGAAGGACTACGAGTGCAACTGCGGCAAGTACAAACGCATGCGCCATCGCGGCGTCGTCTGCGAGAAGTGCGGCGTCGAAGTCATTCAGTCCAAGGTTCGTCGGGAACGAATGGGCCATATCGAATTGGCAACGCCCGTCGTCCATATCTGGTTTCTGAAGAGTCTGCCGAGCCGAATTGGAGCCCTACTCGACATGTCGCTCAAGGACATCGAGAAGGTACTCTATTTCGAATCCTATATCGTCGTCGATCCCGGCGAGACGCCGCTCCAATACAAAGAACTTTTGAGTGAGGTGCGGTATCGAAAAGTGGTGGAGGAACACGGGGGAAAATTTGTCGCGGAGATGGGCGCTGAAGCGATCCGTAAGCTGCTGAAAGCGGTGGATGTGAACAGACTTTCCGAAGATCTACGCCAAGAGATGCGCGATGCTAATTCTGAAGTGCGGCGCAAGAAAATGGCCAAGCGGCTGAAGGTAATCAATGCTTTTAAGAACTCTGGTAATCGCCCGGAATGGATGGTTATGGAAGTCATTCCAGTGATACCTCCGGATCTTCGTCCGTTGGTACCGCTGGACGGCGGTCGCTTTGCGACATCGGACCTGAATGATCTCTATCGTCGGGTGATTAACCGGAACAATCGTCTCAAACGATTAATGGAGCTTAGCGCTCCAGACATGATCATCCGTAACGAGAAGCGGATGCTGCAAGAGGCCGTGGACGCTCTATTCGACAACGGTCGGCGCGGACGGGCGATCACGGGCCAAAATCGGCGTCCCCTCAAGTCGCTCAGCGATATGCTCAAAGGAAAAACCGGACGTTTTCGCCAGAATCTACTCGGAAAGAGGGTGGATTACTCCGGCCGTTCCGTCATCGTTGTAGGTCCGGAGCTGCGCTTGCATCAATGTGGGTTGCCTAAGAAGATGGCGCTCGAGCTTTTCAAGCCCTTTATTTACAACAAGCTCGAAGAGCGGGGTCACGTCACGACGATCAAAAGCGCCAAAAAGATGGTCGAGAGAGAGCTTCCCGAAGTGTGGGACATCCTCGATGAAGTCATTCGTGAACATCCGGTCTTGCTAAATCGGGCCCCGACATTGCACCGGCTCGGCATCCAGGCTTTCGAGCCCATTCTGATCGAAGGCAAAGCGATTCAACTTCATCCGTTGGTCTGTGCCGCCTACAATGCCGACTTCGACGGCGATCAAATGGCGGTTCACGTGCCGCTGTCTGTGGAAGCGCAGGTCGAAGCGCGAGCGCTGATGATGTCAACCAACAACATTCTGTCGCCCGCCAATGGAAAACCGATCATCGTGCCGACACAGGATATTGTCTTGGGTCTCTATTATATGACTCGAGATCGATTGCAGGCCAAGGGCAGTGGACGTATTTTTAGCAACCCCACCGAAGTGAGAATGGCTTACGATCAGGGTGAGGTGGACCTGCAGGCGCCGGTCACTGTCAGAATCAACGGTGAACGCGTCGAAACCACTGTTGGACGAGTTCTCCTATACGAAGTCGTTCCTCCCATGATTCCGTTCAAAGAGATCAACCGGATCATGAAGAAGAAAGAACTCGCCAATTTGATTGATATTAGCTTTCGGTTGGCGGGAAACAAGGACACCGTTATTCTCGCAGATCGCTTAAAGGACATGGGCTACCGCCATGCAACCAAGGCTGGAATTTCCATTTCCATCAAAGACATGGTGATCCCGCCGAGTAAAGAGCAATTGCTAAAGAAGGCGCACGAAGACGTGCGCGAAATCGAAGAGCAATACAAGAACGGTCTTATCACGGATGGTGAACGCTACAACAAAGTCGTCGATATCTGGGCCGAGGTAACAGACCGAATTGCCGACGAGATGCTGCGCGATCTGGGTTCGGAGAAGGTGACCGATGATTCGGGTCGAGAGATTTCGGTGCCGAGTTTCAATCCGATTTTTATGATGGCCGATTCTGGCGCTCGGGGCAGTGCTCAACAGATTCGTCAGCTTGCCGGTATGCGCGGACTGATGGCGAAACCGTCGGGCGAAATCATCGAGACGCCAATTACTGCCAATTTCCGCGAAGGTCTCACCGTGTTGCAATATTTCATTTCGACGCACGGAGCACGCAAGGGCCTCGCCGATACGGCGCTAAAGACGGCGAACTCCGGTTATCTCACTCGCAGACTGGTAGATGTGGCGCAAGATTCCGTCATTTCCGAGGAGGATTGCGGTACGATGGACGGAATCGAAATGACGCCGCTCATGGAAGGCGGCGAGATCATCGAGCCCTTGGGAGATCGCGTTCTCGGGCGCGTCGCGCTCGAAGACGTCAAGGATCCTTTTACGGGCGAAGTGATCATCAAGGCGAACGAGGAAATTGACGAAGAAGTGGTTCAGCGCGTCGAAGATGCGGGATTGGAGCGGATCAAGATCCGATCGGTGTTGACCTGTGCATCGAGGCGGGGTGTCTGCGTCATGTGCTACGGCCGCGACCTTGGGCGAGGCCACATGATCAATCTGGGCGAGGCCGTCGGCGTCGTTGCTGCACAGTCCATCGGCGAACCGGGCACGCAGCTGACGATGCGGACTTTCCACATCGGCGGTACGGCGAGTCGACGGGCGGAGCAGACTACTTTAGAGTCGCGCAATGATGGTTTCATAAAGTTTGTTAACGTTAGCACGGTTAGCAATAAAGAGGGCGACCTCGTGGTGATGAACCGAAACGGTGAAATCGCCATTGTGGATTATCCTGAGGGTGAGAAGGGTAGGGAGAGAGAAAGAGAGCGGTACCCGGTCGTCTACGGCGCGAAGCTTAAAAAGAAAGACGGAACCAAAATCAAATCCGGTGAGCTGCTGGCTGAATGGGATCCCTACACGATTCCAATCCTCACGGAAATCGGCGGGGAAGTAAAGTTCGGCGACGTCCTAGAAGCCGTAACGATGGAAGAAAAGGTCGACGAGCGAACCGGTCTTTCCACGAAAGTTATTATCGACTCCAAAGACCTCGAGAAGCGTCCCCGTATTTCGATCAAAGACGTCGCGGGACAAACCGCACGCCTTTCCGCAACAGCAGAAGCCCGCTACCTCCTGCCGGTCGGGGCTCATATCAATGTGCAAGAAGGACAGACGGTTTATGCAGGCGACGTGTTGGCAAAAATTCCGCGAGAAACGACTAAGACGAAAGACATCACGGGAGGACTCCCGCGGGTGGCAGAGCTTTTCGAAGCAAGAAAGCCTAAGGAATTCGCAGTGATCAGCGAGATCGATGGCATTGTTTCTTTCGGTAAGGATATGAAAGGCAAACGCAAAGTCATCGTTACACCCGAAGTGGGAGAACCGCGGGAGTATCTCATTCCGAAGGGCAAACACATCAGCGTTCATGATGGAGATCGCATCCGAGCTGGCGAAGCCTTGATGGACGGCTCGTCGAACCCACATGACATTCTGAATATCCTAGGAGAAAAGGCGCTTGCAAAATATTTGGTGGACGAAGTGCAAGAGATCTATCGTCTGCAAGGTGTGCGGATTAATGATAAGCACATTGAGGTTATCGTCCGACAAATGCTGCGCCGGGTGAGAATCAAAGAGGTCGGGGACACCGACTTCTTGGTCGGGGATCAGGTTGAGAAATGGCGTTTTGACGAGGAGAATCAGCGAGCCATTGGAGAGAGTGGTAAGCCCGCAATTGCAGAACCTATGCTGCTGGGGATAACGAAGGCGTCGCTCTCAACGGAGAGTTTCATTTCTGCAGCTTCCTTCCAGGAAACCACCAAAGTTCTCACTGAAGCGGCGATTCAAGGAAAAATTGATCTTCTTCGCGGTCTCAAAGAGAATGTGATCATGGGACGATTGATTCCTGCGGGAACCGGATTGGCCAAGTACAATAAGCCCGAGATTGAAATTGAAGAGCCGGAGGGCGTCGAGGGAGACTTTTCTCAAGCCGTGGAGGCGTGAGCTTTGACATCGACGAATTTATTTGTTAACTAGAAGGTTTTGCTGGGAGATAACGTTTCTGTCTGTGTAAGGGTCTGAATCCGAGTGCGTTGTTAATCAAGCTATGCCAACGATCAGTCAATTAATCCGCGATAGCAGGGAACAGCAGAGACCGAAGAATACGGCGCCAGCGCTACAGGGTTGCCCGCAAAAGCGCGGCGTTTGCACCCGCGTTTATACTTCTACGCCGAAAAAGCCGAACTCCGCGCTGCGTAAGGTCGCGCGGGTTCGGCTCACGAACGGGATCGAAGTGACTTCCTATATTCCCGGGGTAGGGCACAACTTGCAGGAGCATTCGGTGGTGCTGATTCGCGGAGGCCGAGTCAAAGATCTTCCGGGCGTCCGCTACCACATCATTCGTGGAACTTTGGATTCGATTGGGGTTCAAGAACGACGACAGGGTCGTTCAAAATACGGCGCCAAGAAACCAAAATAGCGTCTTATGCCGCGCAAAGGTGAAGTTCGAAAAAGAGAAGTCTTGCCCGACCCCAAGTATGGGGACAAGCTTGTGGCGAAGTTCGTTAACACGATCATGAGCCGCGGTAAGAAAAGCGTGGCGGAAAGCATTTTTTATCACTCTTTGAACATCGTCGAGTCCCGAACCAAGGAAGACTCACTGGGAGTTTTCAAAAGGGCGATTGAAAATACTCGGCCCACGGTCGAAGTCCGCTCCCGCCGCGTCGGCGGAGCGACGTATCAGGTTCCCGTCGAAGTGAGACCGCAGCGGCGCCTTTCGCTCAGCATGCGCTGGCTCATTCAGTCCGCTCGGGAGCGCGGTGAAAAATCGATGGAAGAGAAATTGGCCGGCGAAATCGTCGATGCCGCCAATAACCGGGGCACGACGATAAAGAAGAAGGAAGACACCCATCGGATGGCCGAGGCCAATCGTGCCTTCGCTCATTATCGGTGGTAACTTAGGATTATAAACTTGGCTGAAACAAGGAGGCGGTCCGACCGCCTCCTTTTTTTCCGAGCCCAACGAGATGGCTAGAACCGTCCCATTAGAAAGAACTCGTAACATCGGTATCATGGCTCACATCGATGCCGGGAAGACGACTACCACCGAGCGAATCCTGTATTACACGGGGATTAACTACAAGCTCGGCGAGGTGCACGAAGGTACCGCGACGATGGACTGGATGGTCCAGGAACAGGAACGGGGCATTACGATTACTTCGGCGGCCACGACCTGCTTGTGGCGCGACCACCGGGTCAACATCATCGACACGCCGGGACATGTCGATTTTACCATCGAGGTCGAGCGTTCCTTGAGAGTCCTTGACGGTGCCGTGGCGGTCTTCTGCTCGGTGGGTGGTGTGGAGCCTCAAACGGAAACTGTTTGGCGCCAGGCGGATAAATACGGGGTTCCGCGCCTTGCCTTTGTTAATAAGATGGACCGGCTTGGGGCGGATTTCTTCCGTGTGGTCCAGATGATTCAGGACCGTTTGGGCGCCCGTCCTGCGGTCGTCCAACTTCCCATCGGAGCGGAGGAGAAGTTTGCGGGAATCGTTGACTTGATCTCCATGAGGGCGGTGGTTTGGGAGGACGAAAGTCTCGGCGCCAAGTTCCATGAAGAGCCGATTCCAGAGGGTATGAAAGCTCAGGCGGACGAGTATCGTGAAAAGCTCCTGGAAATCATCGCTGACTGCGATGAAGGCATCATGGAGAAGTACCTCGAAGGAAAAGAGATCGGCGAGGCGGAGCTGCGGCAGGCGATTCGAAACGCTACACTTTCTCTCAAAATTGTTCCTGCTTTGTGTGGCTCGGCATTCCGCAACAAAGGCGTGCAGCCGATGCTGGACGCCGTGGTTGACTACCTGCCGTCACCGCAGGACATTCCGCCTGTGAAGGGAATCGAGCCCGACACTCAGAACGTTGGTGAAAGGCCGGCGAAAGACGATGCTCCGTTCGCAGCCCTTGCTTTCAAAATCATGACCGATCCTTTTGTCGGCACATTGAGCTTTTTTAGAGTCTATTCCGGATCGCTGAATTCCGGGGCGAGCGTCTACAATTCGACCAAGGGGAAGAGAGAGCGAATCGGTCGGCTGCTGAAGATGCACGCCAATAAGCGGGAAGAGATTAAAGAAGTCTATGCGGGCGATATCGCGGCTGCGGTTGGGCTAAAGACGGCTACGACCGGGGACACGCTATGCGATGAAAATCACGCGATCGTATTGGAGTCGATCGATTTTCCGGATCCGGTGATCTCTATTGCCATCGAGCCAAAGAGCAAGGCAGATCAGGAAAAACTAGGGCTATCCTTGCAGAAGCTTGCCACCGAAGACCCGTCGTTTCAGGTTCGCACCGATGAAGAAACCGGGCAAACTATTATTTCCGGCATGGGCGAGCTTCACCTGGAGATCATCGTCGATCGGCTGCTCCGCGAATTCAATGTTGGCGCGAATGTCGGAAGGCCTCAGGTGGCTTACAAAGAAACCATTCGCAAAGGCGTGGAACAGCAGGGTAGGTTTATTCGTCAGACCGGCGGTCGCGGGCAGTACGGAGACGTCTGGATCAAGTTAGAGCCACAAGCGCCAGGGACCGGCTTCGAATTCGTCGATGCCATCAAAGGCGGCTCGATTCCCCGCGAATATATACCAGCCGTAGAAAAGGGTGTGCGGGAGGCGACCGAAAACGGTGCACTGGCAGGCTATCCCATTGTGGACGTCAAGGTGACGCTGTTCGATGGCAGTTATCACGATGTCGATTCTTCCGAGATCGCCTTCAAAATTGCCGGTTCGATGGCGTTCAAAGAGGCAGCCCGCAAAGCCAGTCCTGTGCTGCTCGAACCGATCATGTCGGTGGAGGTCGTCGTGCCGGAAGAGTTTATGGGCGATGTCATCGGCGATATCAGCGCGCGCCGCGGGAAGGTGTTGGGCATGGACACCCGGCCGGCGGCGCAAGCAATCGACGCGCGTGTTCCCTTGGCGGAAATGTTCGGCTACGCCACAGACCTCCGTTCCATGACCCAAGGCAGGGCGACCTATACAATGCAGTTTTCACATTATGAACCGGTACCGGCGGCCGTTGCAGAAGGAATTATCGCCAAGTTTGATGGCAAGTCGGATAGTGCCGTATGAACGAGAAGATTCGGATCAGACTGAAAGCCTATGACCACCGTGTACTGGACCAGTCGGTAGGTGAAATCGTCGAAACCGTTAGACGCACCGGTGGGAGAGTGGCCGGGCCCATTCCCCTGCCGACGCGTATCGAGCGTTTCACCGTGAACCGGTCGCCTCACGTCGACAAAAAGTCCCGGGACCAGTTCGAGATTCGGACTCACAAGCGACTCCTCGATATCTTGGAACCGACGCAGCAGACCATCGATGCATTAGGGAAGCTCGACATCGCTGCTGGCGTGGATGTGGAAATAAAGCTTCAGTAATGGTACGGGCGAGCTAAGTTTCGCAGCTTGGAATATTCTTATGACGGGCCTAATCGGTAAGAAGGTTGGCATGACGCAATTCTACAATGCCGAGGGGAATGTCATTCCGGTCACCGTAGTCCAGACGGGTCCGTGTGTGGTCGTGCAAAAAAAAGAGAGCGCAAAAGACGGCTACAGCGCGCTCCAGGTAGGCTTTGGCGGCAGAAAGAGCCAGCGCGTCAATAAGGCGATGCAGGGCCACATGGCGAAAGCCGGCAGAGGAGCGTTTACCGTGCTCAAAGAGTTCCGTCTCGACGATGTGTCGCAGTACGAAGTCGGACAGGAGATCAAGGTTGCGGACTTGTTCAAAGTCGGCGATCGCATTGATGTCTCCGGAATTTCAAAAGGCCATGGATTCTCGGGCGTCATCAAGCGTTGGTCCTTTGGGGGATTTCCCGGGTCTCATGGCACGCACGAATACTTCCGGCATGGCGGTTCTATAGGCAATCGGTCATTTCCGGGTCGAGTCCGCAAAGGGAAAAAAATGGCGGGGCATTGGGGCAACGAGCGCGTTTCGATTCAAAACCTTGAGGTCGTGGACATTAGACCTGAGGAGAATCTGATGTTGGTCAAGGGAGCGGTTCCCGGCGCTAAGCGTGGAGTGGTAATCGTGCGCCATGCGGCAAAGGCTTAGTCGATATGGAAGTGCATGTCATTCAATCCAGTCTCAAAGAAGAGATCTTTGGTGTAAAGACTCGACCTTCTCTGTTGCATCAATCCGTCGTCATGCAACTCGCCAATCGTCGAGCCGGCAGGGCTGCGACAAAATCCAAGGGGTTGGTCAGAGGGGGTGGAAAGAAGCCCTGGCGTCAGAAAGGTACCGGTCGGGCACGAGCGGGAAGTATTCGCTCGCCGATCTGGGTTGGGGGCGGTACGACGTTTGGCCCGCAACCTCGGGATTACTCCTATCGCATGCCTCGAAAGGCGCGCAAACAGGCGTTGCTCTCGGCCCTGAGCCTAAAAAATCGCGACGGCAAGGTGATTGTCGTGGACCGGTTCGAGATCGAGCGGCCAAAGACGAAAATCATGTCTAAGGCCCTGGCCGAACTTAACGTAAGCAGCGCGCTCATTGTCATCCCAGAGGCGGAAGAGAATATAGAGCGTTCGGCGCGTAATCTTCCAAAGGTGAAGGTGCTTCGCGTGGAAGGCTTGAACGTTTACGATTTGATGCGCTATGAGCATTTAATCCTGACGGAAGAGGCGCTCAGGCTCCTCGAAAAGAGGCTCGCTGCATGAGAGGACCCCACGATATCATCCAAGCTCCGTTGATTTCGGAAAAGGGTTCGCTCCTGGCCGAAAGTACACACCAGGTGCTGTTCAAGGTCCGGCCCGACGCGAACAAGATCGAGGTTAAAAAATCGGTCGAAGCGCTTTTTAAGGTCCGGGTCGTCAAGGTTCGCATGGCGCGTTATCTGGGTAAGGTCCGGCGCATTGGCAGAAACCTGGGGCGCCGCCCCCAGTGGAAGAAGGCCTATGTGACGCTTCGAGAAGGCGACAAGATCGACTTTTTTGGTGGAGCATAGAGGATAGAGGGTAGCAGATGGCTATTAAGACATATCGGCCGACCTCGAAGGGCATGCGCTTTCGTACGGGTCTGACGTTTGAAGAGATTACCAAGACAACACCGGAAAAAGGATTGCACGAGCCGCTCAAACACAGCGGTGGGCGCAACAACACCGGTCGGATTACGGCCGACCATCGGGGCGGGGGGCATAAGCGTCTCTATCGGGTTATCGACTTCAAACGCGATAAGAAGAACGTACCAGCGAAAGTGGAAGCGATTGAATACGACCCCAATCGCTCGGCGCGTATCGCGCTGCTCTGTTACGCCGATGGCGAGCGGCGCTATATTCTTGCGCCCGAACGGTTGCAAGTGGGGCAGTCGGTCATTGCTGGGGAGGAGGACATCGATATTCAACCGGGTAACGCATTGCCGTTAAAGTTCATCCCGGTCGGTACCGTGGTTCACAATATTGAGTTGAAAATCGGCAAGGGCGGCCAGTTGGTACGGAGCGCCGGGGGTGGCGCTCAGCTCATGGCTAAAGAGGGTTCCTACGCACTGTTAAAGCTTCCCTCCGGCGAGCTCCGAAACGTCTTGGCAGAATGCCGGGCGACTATCGGTCAGATCGGCAATTTGGATCAGGAAAATGTCTCATGGGGCAAAGCCGGCAGAATGCGCTGGTTGGGATGGCGCTCGACGACGCGCGGTATCGCAAAAAACCCGGTTGATCACCCGCATGGAGGCGGCGAGGGGCGGTCTAAGGGGAATCACCCGATGACGCCCTGGGGTAAGCCGAGCAAGGGGTATAAGACGCGAAAGAACCATGCCTCCGATAAGTATATCGTGCAGAGGAGAAAGGCTCGATAGCAATGGCGCGTTCAGTCAAAAAAGGGCCGTTTGTCGATGAGCATTTGGTAAAGAAGGTTGCCGCCATGAACGAGTCTCGCCAGAGACAAGTGATCCGTACCTGGTCGCGCCGCTCAACGATTACCCCTGAGATGGTCGGCTTTACCATCGGCGTCCACAATGGGAGAAAATTCATCCCCGTGTTTATTACGGAAAACATGGTCGGGCATAAACTCGGTGAGTTTGCTCCCACGAGGACATTTTTCGCTCATTCAGGAGACCGTAAAGCAGAAGCCAAGGAGACGGTGGGAGCTGCCGCACCGATCGCTGGAGCTCCAACTCCAAGGCCGGCAGCTCCAGCGGGAACGCCTGCGGCCAAACCCCGGTAGAAACGCTTTGATGCCAGGACATCCGAGCCAATTTAGCTGCAAAGAAGACGGTCAGCCAGCAAGATCATGGAAGCACGCGCAATCACGAAATTTATCCGAGTCTCGCCGCGAAAAGTCCGGTTGGTCGTGGACCAAATTCGCGGCAAGGGAGTTGAGGAAGCTCTCAATATTCTCACCTTTGTTCCCAAGCGCTCAGCGGGGATTGTGGCTAAGACTTTGCGCGCGGCAGTGGCGAATGCGGAAAACACACAAAGCGTCGACGTGGATCGTCTCTTTGTCAAACAAGTGAAGGTGGATGAAGCAGGCATGGAGAAACGATTTATGCCTCGAGCCCAGGGCCGAGCCACGCGGATCCGAAAGCGGCTAAGTCACATCACCATCATCGTGGATGAAGCCGAAGAGAGGAGCTAAGGCCCGATGGGTCAGAAAACGCATCCGAAAATTTTTCGCCTAGGCGTGATCGAGTCGTGGGATTCCAAATGGTTTGCACGCCATGATTACCCGAAACTACTTCATGAGGACTTCCGCGTTAAGAAATTTTTAAAGACCCGTCTCTATCACGCAGGGATCTCGAAGATTGAAATCGAAAGGGCGGCCAATAAGGCGAAGATCAACATTTTTACCGCTCGCCCCGGGATCGTCATTGGAAAAAAGGGGGCCGAGATTGAAAAGCTCAAGGAAGAGATTGCGAAGCTGACCGGTCGAGAGACGTACATTAACATTCATGAAGTCAGGCGGCCGGACCTCGATGCCCAGTTGGTCTCGGAGAATGTTGCGCTTCAGTTGGAGCGGCGCGTAGCCTTTCGCCGGGCGATGAAGGAAAGCGTCTCGCGGGCCATGCGGATGGGCGCTCAGGGAGTAAAAATCCAGTGTGCCGGCCGGTTGGGCGGCTCTGAAATCGCTCGCACCGAATGGTATCGGGAAGGCCGCGTCCCACTTCATACGCTGCGGGCCGATATCAGCTATGGATTTGCCGAGGCCCGCACGACCTATGGCGTGATCGGCGCTAAGGTATGGATCTTCAGGGGCGAGGTTCTGACCGAAGAAGAAGAACAGCAAAAGGCCATGCTCGGCGGCTAAGGACGCTGTTCATTTGACAGTGATCGAAAGCTTCGTGAACAACGACCGCAAAAATGCTTGAACCCAAGAAAGTAAAATACCGTAAGCAGCAAAAAGGGCGCCGCCGCGGGACCGCCCATCGGGGCTCTTCGCTGGCGTTTGGCGAGTATGGTCTCAAGGCTCTGGACCGGGGCTGGATGAGTGCGCGTGAAATCGAGGCCGCCCGCGTCGCGCTGACTCGCTACCTGAAGCGAGGCGGCAAGGTGTGGATCCGGATCTTCCCGGATAAACCGTTGACGAAGAAACCCGCTGAGACGCGAATGGGCAAAGGTAAAGGCTCCCCGGAAATGTGGGTGGCGGTGATTCAGCCGGGGCGAATTCTTTTCGAAATGGAGGGTGTTGAGGGCCCCCTGGCGCGAGAGGCATTTCGTTTGGCGGCCCACAAGCTGTCCATTCCGACCATGTTTGTGGAACGGAGAGGCTTAGCCCATGGAAGCTGAAGAGCTACGCGACATGAGCGTCGGCGATCTCACCCAGAAGCGCGGCGAGCTTCGCGAGGAGATCGGCCATTTGAAACTCAAAAAGGCGACGAGTCGGTTGGAAAATCCCATGAAGTTGCGCGAGACGAAGCGGGATTTGGCTCGGGTGGAGACGATACTCAGGGAAAAAGTGCTCCAAGGCGAGAAAGGCATGGCATGAGCACGAGAGGCTTGAGAAAAGAGCGCAGCGGAGTGGTGGTGGGTGACCGCATGCAAAAGACGGTTGTGGTCTCCGTAGAGCGGACGATGATGCATCCCAAGTACAAGAAATACTTGCGCCGTAGAACGAGAGTAAAAGCTCACGATGAGAGCAATCAGTGCCATATCGGCGATCGCGTGATTATTGTCGAGTCACGACCGCTCAGCCGGGACAAGCGCTGGCGCGTGAGCCGGGTCCTGGAAAGGGCAAAGACCATTGAGGCGGAGCCATCCAAGGCGGCCGACGCATAGCGCACGGGTGCAAGCGGTTGGCTTGAGGTTGATTGATGATCCAGATGAGAACGGTGTTGGACGTGGCGGATAACTCGGGTGCCCGCAAAGTCCAATGTATCAAGGTCTTGGGTGGGAGCAAACGCAAGTACGCCTCGATCGGCGACATCATCGTCGTTTCCGTCAAAGAAGCGATCCCCCATGGCAAGGTCAAAAAGGGAGAGGTCATGAAGGCCGTGGTGGTGCGCACAGCAAAAGAGCTGGGACGTCCGGACGGAACGTACATCCGGTTCGATAACAACTCCGCCGTTTTGATCGACAATCAAAAGGAACCCATTGGCACCCGGATCTTCGGCCCGGTAGCGCGGGAGCTGCGGGCGAAGAAATTTATGAAAATCATTTCTCTCGCGCCTGAAGTGCTGTAGTCGGGGGAAAGCACGCGTGCAGATTCGCAAAAACGACAGCGTGATGGTGATCGCGGGTAAAGAACGGGGAAAGACCGGAAAAATCTTGCGTGTCGTTCACGATAAAGATGCTGTTATCATAGAAAGAGTCAATTTAGTTAAGCGGCATACCCGTCCTAGAGGCCCGCAGCAACCCGGCGGCATCGTGGAAAAAGAAGCAGCGATTCATGCTTCGAACGTCATGATCATGTGTGATAAATGCAATGCTCCGGTGCGGATCGGACGAAAAAGTCTAGCGGATGGAAACAAAATCAGGATCTGCCGACGCTGCGGCGAAGCATTGGATTAGTGGAACGGGCATGGCACGCCTGAAAGAGAAATATCGGGACGAAGTAGTCCCGGCGATGATGAAGGAGTTCGGCTATAAGAATTCGATGCAGGTGCCGCGGTTGGAGAAGATCACAATAAACGTCGGTGTGGGCGAGGCAACCCAAAATATCAAGGCTATCGACGCAGCGGTTGCCGAAATCGGCGCCATCGCGGGGCAAAAGCCGGTGGTGACCCGCGCGAAAAAGGCCATCGCCAACTTCAAATTGCGCGAAGGCGTGCCGATCGGTTGTATGGTCACTCTGCGACGCGATCGTATGTATGAGTTTTTGCATCGGCTGATCCACGTGGCCCTGCCGAGGGTGCGCGATTTCAAGGGGATTTCGGACCGCTCTTTCGACGGCCGGGGAAACTATTCTTTGGGTCTGCGGGAGCAAATCATTTTTCCGGAGATCCAAGCCGATAAGGTGGAAAAAGCCAGAGGCCTGACCGTCTCGCTCATAACCACCGCGACGACGGATCAAGAAGGACGAGTCTTGCTGAGACTCTTAGGCATGCCCTTTGCCAGTTGATATAATGAGGGAGAATTCTGTTGGCCAAAAAGTGTCTTCGAATTAAGGCAGAGAGACCGAACAAGTTTAAGGTGCGAGAATATAATCGTTGTCCTTTGTGCGGACGCGCGCGGGCGTTTTTTCGGCGCTTTCGCATGTGTCGGCTCTGTCTGCGGGATCACGCGCGCAAGGGGCATATTCCCGGACTGATCAAGGCCAGTTGGTAAGCGGTATGGGGAGAATAAAATGGCAATGACGGATCCAATCGCGGACATGTTGACGCGAATTCGCAATGCGGCCCGGGCGCGGCATCAGAAAGTCACCGTCCCTTGGTCGCGGGTGAAGGAAAATATCGTACGAATTCTGATTAATGAAGGTTACTTGAAGGAATCAAAGAAGGTCAAAGCGGCTCAGGGGGGTGGCGAGGAGCTCCTGGTCCAGCTCCGGTTCGACCGGGAGAGTCGACCCATCATTGCCGGGATGAAACGTGTCAGCAGCCCGGGTCGAAGAATTTACGTCGGTGCCAATGACGTGCCGCCGATCCGTAAGGGTCTGGGGATTCATATCTTGTCGACGCCGAAAGGCATTTTGGTGGATCGAGATGCCCAACGGGCGAAGGTTGGGGGCGAGCTCATCTGCTCGGTCTGGTAGTCTCAATCGAGGTGTGGTGTGTCACGTATCGGGAAATTGGCGATAACTATTCCTAGCGGTGTCAAGGTCGCTCTTGAAGCCAATCAAATCCGTCTGGAGGGACCGAAGGGAAAACTCCAAACCGCCATCCCCGTGGGAATCAAAGTTCAAGTGGACAACAACGCCCTGCGTGTTGAACGCGAAGGCGATGAACGCAAGATCCGCGCCCTCCATGGACTGACGCGGAAGCTCATCGCCAACATGGCCCAAGGAGTCAGCCAAGGCTTTAGTCGCGTCTTGGAAATCAATGGTGTAGGCTATCGAGCCGAAGTTAAAGGCCAAGAGATTCATATGACTTTGGGTTACTCGCATCCAGTGATTTTCCGCTTGCCGCAAGGAGTGACGGCGTCGGTGGAAAGACAGATCATCATTACGCTTAATAGCGCCGACCGCCAGTTGCTGGGCGAGATGGCAGCGAAAATTCGCAGTCTTCGGTCCCCTGAACCTTATAAAGGCAAAGGGATCAAGTATCGAGAAGAGGTCATTCGGCGGAAAGCTGGAAAGGCGGTTGGCTCTGCAGGCAGCGCGTAACGGGTCGAGTTCAAAAGATGGGGAGTAACCAGAAATGGGTCGCGCGGACGCGCCGCAGAGAACGGGTCCGCAAGAAGGTGGTAGGGACGGATGCCCGGCCGCGGATCTGTGTGTTTCGCAGCAACAAGCATATCTATGCGCAGGTGATTTCCGATGACCGGGGCACGACACTCGCTTCAGTATCGACGCTTTCGGACGAGCTTGCCGCAGCGGCGAAAGAAGCCAGAGGTGTGGAAGTAGCCAAACAGGTGGGATTGGCGTTGGCGAAAATTTGCAAAGAAAAGAATATTACGCGCGTGGTTTTTGATCGAAACGGCTTTCTGTTCCACGGGCGGGTGAAAGCCGTGGCGGACGGTGTCCGTGAGGGTGGACTAGAAATTTAAGTAGAAACGTGAGGTCGTTTTGGAACGGATTGATGCGCAGGGTTTGGAACTAAAAGAGAAGGTGGTTCACATCAGTCGAGTGGCCAAAGTCGTGAAGGGCGGCCGCCGGTTCAGTTTTAGCGCGCTCGTGGTGGTCGGGGACAACCATTCGGTTGTTGGCTATGGAATGGGTAAAGCCAATGAAGTGCCCGAAGCGATCCGTAAGGGACTTGAGCAGGCGAAAAAGAATCTGATCCGGGTTCCGATCATGGACGGGACGATCCCCTATGAGGTCAGCGGCAGGTTTGGAGCCGGCTACGTTATCCTGAAACCGGCGTCCGATGGCACTGGAGTTATCGCCGGAGGTGGCGTTCGCGCGGTGGTCGAAGCCTCCGGGATTCAAAATGTACTGACCAAGTGTCTCGGCTCCAACAACCCGCATAATATGGTCAAGGCGACATTCGAGGCGCTACGAGATCTTCGTGCCCCTGAAGAAATTGCCGACCGAAGAGGAAAAGCATTGGCGGAGATTCGTTAATTATGAAGTTACAAGATCTGAGACCCGCGGCGGGTTCGAACAAAAAGCCCAAGCGCGTCGGTCGTGGAGATGGTTCGGGCCATGGAAAGACTTCCTGCCGGGGGCACAAGGGACAAGGAGCCCGGTCGGGAGGGGGGACGAGACCGGGATTCGAAGGCGGTCAGATGCCGCTTCAGCGGCGTCTTCCGAAGCGCGGCTTTCATAATCCATTTCGGATGAAGACGTCAGTGATCAATCTGGATCAACTTGAAATTTTTCCCGCGGGCAGTGAAGTGACTGCTGAATCGCTGGCTGAGCAGGGGCTCGTCCGAGGAAAAAACAAACGGATCAAGATTCTGGGCGATGGTTCACTGTCCAAAGCCTTGACAGTGAAAGTCCACGGATTTTCCGCCAAAGCGAAAGAAAAGATCGAAGCTTCTGGTGGAAAAGCGGAGTTGATAGGCATCCATGCTTAGTGGTTTTCAGAACGCAGCGCGAGTTCCCGAGCTCAAACGACGCGTGCTTTTCACCCTGGCGATGCTGGCCGTCTATCGTCTGGGTGTGCACGTTCCCACGCCGGGCATCGATCGTCACGCGATGGCCGCTTTTTTCGAGCAGCAAAAGAGCGGTCTGTTAGGTTTTCTCAATCTGTTTTCCGGGGGAGCTCTGGAACAGTTTTCAGTTTTTTCATTGGGCATTATGCCTTACATCAGCGCTTCGATTATCTTGCAACTTCTCACCGTGGTCTTCCCGTATTTGGAACGGCTGTCGAAGGAAGGTGAGGTGGGGCGGCGCAAAATTACCCAGTATACCCGTTATGGAACCGTCGTTCTTTCGATCATCCAGGGAATGATGATCAGTATGGGGCTGGAGGGGACGCATGGGCCGGGTGGCCACAGCCTCGTGTTGAATCCTGGATGGGGGTTTCGCCTGATGACCGTTATTACATTGACGTCCGGTACCGCCTTTATCATGTGGCTGGGCGAACAGATTACCGAACGCGGCATTGGAAATGGTATCTCCTTAGTCATCTTTGCGGGAATCGTTGCGGGACTACCCTCCGCGGTATTCACGACCATGGAGTTTGTTCGTGAAGGCGAACTGGGGCCATTGATCGCATTGTTAATCCTCGTCCTGAGCATCATTGTTGTGGGGGCGATTATCTTTGTTGAACGAGGCCAGCGTCGTATCCCGGTGCAGTACGCGAAGCGGGTTGTCGGGCGAAAAATGTACGGGGGACAAAGCTCGCATATACCGCTCAAAATCAACACGGCCAACGTGATCCCCCCTATTTTTGCTTCGTCTATTCTTATTTTTCCGGCGACCTTGGCGCAATTTGCCAACTATCCGTGGGTGCAGACGGTGGCGGGTATGCTGAGTCCCGGTCGGTGGTTGCATGACGTGGTGTTCGTGGTATTGATCATCTTTTTCGCGTTCTTCTACACTGCGGTCGTGTTTAACCCAACGGATGTCGCCGAGAATATGAAAAAATTCGGCGGTTACATCCCCGGCATACGACCCGGGCAGAAAACCGCAGAGTTCATCGAGCGTGTGCTTTCGCGCATCACTTTGAGCGGAGCGATTTACTTGTGCATCGTCTGTCTCCTTCCGACGCTTTTGGTTGGACAATTGAACGTTCCTTTTTATTTCGGTGGAACGGCGCTTTTGATCGTCGTCGGAGTTGCCTTGGACACGGTAGCGCAGATGGAGACCCATTTGATTACCCGTAACTATGAGGGATTCATGAAGCGAGGGCGATTGCGGGGGCGAAGGGGTTAAAGATTGGCCAGTGTACGCGTGGTGCTACTGGGTCCTCCCGGGGCAGGCAAAGGGACTCAAGCGAAACTGCTTCAGGAACGGTTCAAAGCCTGTCAGGTATCGACGGGCGACATCCTGAGAAAGGCAGTTGCCGAACAGACCCCGCTGGGCAAACAAGCAGCGCAATATATTAAGCAAGGGGCATTGGTTCCCGACCCCTTGATTGTAAACTTAGTTGCTGAACGGCTACAGGACAAGGATTGCGAGAAGGGATTCATTCTCGACGGCTTTCCGAGAACTATCTCTCAGGCGGAGAGTCTTGACGAGATCCTAACGAGGATGGGCTTGACGCTGGATCGTGTTTTGTCTGTCCAGGTTCCTCACAGCGTTATCGTTCAGAGGTTGGCAGGACGGCGCACCTGCAAGGGTTGTGGTGCTCTTTATCATTTGACTCTGGACCCTCCCGACAAGGAAGGAGTTTGCGACCGATGTGGTGGAGAGCTCTATCAAAGGGACGATGATCGGGAAGAGACGATTACCGCTCGTCTCAAGGTCTACGAAACTCAAACGGCGCCTTTGATGAATTACTACCGGGAGCGTGGTCTGTTAAGGGATATCGATGGGGTCGGCAAAGTGGATGAGATTCGCAGCCGAGTCATCGAGGTTTTAGAGGACCGGGCAACGTGATTTCACTCAAGTCGGCTCGAGAAATCGAGATCATGAGGCAGGCGAACGTGATCGTTGCAGAGATTCTTCAAGAACTGAAGCAGAAGGTTGCCCCTGGAGTCACGACCCTGCAACTCGATGAGCTGGCGGAAGAGCTGACGTTAAAGAAGAGGGCGGTACCTGCTTTTAAGGGATATGCCGTCGCTGGTCGAGTTTTTCCTCGCACTCTCTGTGTTTCGATTAACGAAGAAATCGTCCACGGAATCCCGTCAGAGCGGGAGCTGCGAGAAGGTGACATTGTGGGCTTGGACTTTGGCGTGGTCTACAACGGTTTTTATGGCGACTCGGCGATTACCGTCGGGGTGGGGCACGTGACCGATGAGGCCAAGCGATTGATGGCGGTCACCGAGTTATCTTTGTATCGGGGTATCGAGCAACTGTTCGAGGGGAAACGGTTGGGTGACTTGGGATCGGCTGTTCAGAAGACCGCGGAGGATGCTGGGTTTTCAGTCGTGCGTGCTTTTGTGGGCCATGGCATTGGGAAGAGGCTGCACGAAGAGCCGCCCGTCCCGAATTACGGTGAGCCTGACCGGGGACTTCGGTTAAGAGAAGGCATGGTGTTGGCCATAGAACCAATGGTCAACGCTGGAAGTTACGAAGTGGAAATTAAAGATGATGGATGGACCGCGGTGACGAAGGACGGCAGCTTGGCCGCCCATTTCGAGCACTCGGTGGCTATTACGAAAGACGGGCCTTACATTTTGAGTCAGCTCTAGTTTGAAGCCGTACCCGAATTCGGCGCAAATTCCTATGCCAAAAGAAGATGCGATTGAAGTCACCGGCACCGTGTTGGAGACGCTCCCGAATGCGATGTTTCGCGTTGAGTTGGAGAACGGACATAAAGTGCTCGCTCATATCTCCGGCAAGATGCGCATGCACTACATCAAGATACTGCCTGGAGACAAGGTCAAAATTGAACTGTCTCCGTATGATTTGGCACGCGGGAGAATCATTTTTCGGGAGCGATGAGAACAGGAGTGGTCGTGAAGGTCAGAGCGTCCGTGAAAAAAATGTGTAACAAGTGTAAAGTGATTCGGCGCAGAGGCGTCGTACGGGTGCTGTGCGTCAATACCAAGCACAAGCAACGGCAAGGTTAGGCGAGGTTAAAGAGTCGAGCAGAAGGGCGCAAAAAAAGTTAACCTATCAACGAACGATCTGAGATTCCGAACGGAGTGAAAGCATGGCACGTATAGCCGGTGTCGATCTTCCCAAGAGTAAAAGAATGGAAGTTGCCCTGACCTACATCTATGGGATTGGCCGCAGTGCTTCAAAAAAAATTCTCGATCAGGCGGGCGTCTCGTTGGATCTAAAGAGCGATGATCTAACCGATGACGATGTCGTGAAGATTCGCCAAATCATTGATCAAGCACAGAAAGTGGAGGGCGATCTTCGGCGCGAGGTTTCCCTGAATATCAAGCGCCATCTCGACATGGGGTCGTACCGCGGGTTGCGACACCGTAGGAACTTGCCGGTGCGCGGGCAGCGGACCCATACCAATGCGCGCACGCGCAAAGGACCACGCAAGACCGTGGCAGGGAAGAAGACGGCTCCATCTAAAGGTTAGTCGTTTCTGGGGGAACATTATGGCAAAAACAGACGAAGCAGCAGAAGAAAAACAGAAGGCGGAAGCTCAGCCGGAACAGAAACCCGCCGACAAGGCCTCGCGAAAAAAACGGGGACGAAAGAATATCTCCGAAGGCGTGGTCCACATCCATTCGACCTTCAACAACACTATCGTCACGATTACCGACTATCAAGGAAACGTGATCTCATGGTCTAGCGCCGGAGCGATGGGGTTCAAGGGTTCACGCAAGGGGACTCCCTTTGCGGCGCAGCAAGCTGCGGACAATGCAGCCAAAAAAGCGATGGATCACGGATTGCGTAGCGTGCAGATTTTTGTTCGGGGACCGGGTGCTGGGAGAGAATCGGCACTCCGAGCCCTGCAATCAGCGGGAATCAACATTAGCCTGATTAAGGACGTCACCCCCATCCCGCATAACGGCTGTCGTCCGCCAAAGCGAAGACGAGTTTAAAGGAGGAAGTATTGGCTAGATACACAGGATCTGTGTGCCGACTGTGCAGGCGAGAGAATCTTAAGCTTTTTCTTAAGGGTGAGCGTTGTTACACCGATAAGTGCGCTATTGAGAGACGCAATTATCCGCCGGGGCAGCACGGCCAAGGGAGACCCAAATTTTCTGCCTACAGCGTGCAGCTGCGCGAAAAACAGAAGGTGAAGCGAATCTACGGGTTGCTGGAAAATCAATTCCACCGCACGTTTGCCGAAGCGGCGCGAACCAAAGGCATCACGGGCGAAACGCTACTGGTGCTTTTGGAGCGGCGGCTCGACAGTGCGGCCTATCGGCTTGGCTTTGCCAGTTCGCGGGCCGAAGCCAGATCCTTGGTTCGGCAGGGGCACATATTGGTGAACGGTAAAAGGGTGAACATCCCTTCCTGTCTGGTGCGCGTGGGGGATGTCGTGTCGGTCAAAGAGCAGAGTCGCCAAATTGCGCGTGTGCTCGCGGCAATGGAGGGGGCGCAACGGCGGGGCGTACCCGAATGGGCGGAGCTGGACCGGGAAAACTTCAGCGGCAGAATCAAGGTCCTGCCCAGCCGCAGTGATATCACGATGCCAATAAACGAGAAACTGATTGTAGAGCTGTATTCGAAGTAATTTTTCGAATCGTGGGAGACGCTATGTCTACAACGTACAGACATTGGACGGATTTGATCAAACCCAAGCAATTGGAGGTGGAAGAAAAAACTCTGACCTCTACGTACGGGAAGTTTTATGCGGAGCCTTTCGAGCGAGGCTTCGGGCAGACCATTGGCAATTCGCTTCGGAGAATTTTGCTTTCTTCCCTCATGGGAGCCTCGATTGTCGCCATTCGCATCAAAGGAATTCTGCATGAGTTCTCAACGATCCCTGGCGTCACCGAGGATGTCGCGGACGTTATTCTGAATCTTAAGGAAGTGCGCCTCCGACTGAATGATGGCGAGCAGCAAACTCTCAAGATTGAAGCGAAAGGCCCCGGAACGATTTACGCTAAAGACATCGTCGCGCCGGCAACGGTCGAGGTTCTAAACCCAGAACATAAAATCGCCACGCTTTCCCGGGATGCCAAGCTGGAGATGGAGCTGACGGCAAAGATGGGTCGCGGCTACGTGCCCGCGGAGAGAAACAAAGAGGAAAGCGCGCCGGTGGATACGATATTTATGGACGCGGTTTTCTCGCCGGTCCAGAAGGTCAATTTTGCGGTCACCAACGCCCGCGTCGGTCATCGAACAGACTACGACCGCGTCGTGTTCGAGGTCCATACGGACGGGAGCGTGAAACCCGATGATGCCATGGCTTATGCGGCAAAGATCCTCCAGGAACAAGTCAGCATCTTCGTAAACTTTCAGGAAGAGCCGCGCCCGGAAAGGAACGAAGACGGACCAAGGATTCCGCTGAATGATAACCTTTTCCGGAGCGTGGACGAGCTGGAGTTTTCAGTTCGCTCGCAAAACTGCTTGCAGAACGCCGATATCAAGTACATCGGTGAGTTGGTCCAGAAGAGCGAGCAGGAAATGCTGAAGACCAAAAATTTCGGTCACAAGTCCCTCAACGAAATCAAAGAAATTCTCCGCGAGATGGGACTCGAACTCGGCATGAAGATCGAGCATTTTCCCTCGCGCGAAGAAATCGAGGCCCGCAAGCGCGCCAGCGATAAGGAGTCTGCATAGACGATGCGCCACCTTAAGTCAGGTAGAAAACTTAACCGGTCTTCCAGCCATCGCTGGGCTTTGATGCGCAACCTGATTACGTCTTTGCTCCGCGACGAAAAGATTCGCACCACCGATCCGAAAGCAAAAGAGCTGCGACGATGGGCTGATCGTGTGATCACTCTGGGCAAGCAGGGGAGCCTGCATGCGCGACGCCAGGCTCTCGGTATCGTCCAGGACAAGGCGGTGGTCCGAAAGCTTTTTGATTCGATCGCGCCCCGATTCAAAGACCGCCCTGGCGGCTACACGCGGATCATAAAAATTGGCCAGCGCCGGGGAGACGCGGCGCCTATTTCTTTGATCGAACTTGTCGCCGCTCTCGAAGACACCAAACGTCAGCCATCGTCCGGCACCAACAGGAAAGGCAGAAGGCCACGCCGGCAGAAAACGACGAAAGAGGCAACGGCTTAACGTAAGTTGCTTTTTTCTTTTGCCGCTAGCGCAAAGCTGAAGTCCGGTGGCGTTTTTCACGTAACTCCGGCTTTTTGTCTTCTCATCGTGCATACGCACCGTCCAGAACGGTCGATGGCGATTTTGCCTAGTAGAAATTTCAAAGCTGATTTTTTACGGTATCTTCACCAGCCTCTTTTGTTGACTATGCCGCCGTGATATTTACGCTCCATGGTGGAACGAACCAGGAGCGTATTGCACTACTCGATCAAAGATCTCATTCGGTTCGACTTAAACGTGGAGGCGGTGGATGGCCTGCAATGGAGGGATTTCGGCAACGGGCTGTCGATGGCGCGGCTCGCGCGCGAAGGCAAACGTGAGTTGGTCTTCTACCGTATCCAAGCCGACGCGGCCGCCGATGCCTTTTTGAAACACGAACATATTGGCGGCGAATTTTACTTGATACTCAAAGGCAAGATCGTCGATGAAACCGGGGAATATGAGGAAGGAGACGTGGTCTTCTTGGAGCCGAAGTCGGTTCACACGCCGCGTGCCATCGGCCACACTCTGGTTCTCGTCCTGTGGCCAGAAGGGGTACGCCTTGTCGAATGAAGGAAAGACCTCCATGGCAATAAGGGAGGGCAATGTGAAAACTCTAGGGTTTATTGGCACGGGCGGAATGGGCAGCGGCATGGCGGGCAACCTCATCAAAGCCGGTTATCGTTTGATCGTCAATGACCTGCGACGGGAGCAGGCGTGCGGTCTCGAAGGTCAGGGCGCCGTGTTTAAGGAGTCCCCCAAGGCGGTTGCGGAGTCTTGTGAGATGGTGCTCTCCATGCTTCCGTACAATGAAGCGGTTAAAGCGGTCGGTCTCGGGAATGGCGGCTTACACCAAGCGATGAGCGGCGCGAAGCTGTGGGTGGACTTCAGCAGCATCGACAAGAAGACCATCGTTGCGGTCAGCGCGGAGCTGGAGAACAAGGGTTGGCACATCCTTGACGGCTCGGCCGGAGGCGTGGAAGAAGCGGCAGCGGCAG